>NZ_JAODZS010000110.1:0-610 GCF_029835375.1 Morganella sp. GD04133
CACTCAGCTGACCGTTACGCCGAACCGGTCACTGGTGGCGAATAACCGTGATCAGTTTACCGCAGTGGCGCTGTTACAGAATGACAAGGGCGAAGTGCTGGCGGATAAAGCGGTGACCTTCAGTGTGTCCGGGCTGAAAAACCCGGAAGGGGTGACCATTTATGATGCGGACGGCAACAACGGTCAGACCCTGACCGTGAACTCCGGTCCTGACGGCACGGCAACCGTGAAAATCATCAGTAAATCCGCCGGGAAAGGATTGCTGAAAGCCAGGATGCGTAACGGTAACAGCCGGACGGAATCGATCGTCTATATTGCGGATCTCAGTACCGCAAAAATCAAAACGCTCGAGTTAACCGGTAACAAAGCGGTGGCTGACGGTCAGGCGAAAAATATCGCCGTGGCAACCGTGACTGACCAGTTTGATAACCGGGTGGAAAACTTCCCGTTAACGGCCAGCGCGGATAACGGTGCAACCGTGGCGGAGCCGAACCAGCAGACGGACGATAACGGTCAGGCCACATTCCGGTTCAGCAGCGAGACGGCCGGGGATTCCAGACTGGAGGCAGAGGGCACGGGCACCACGAAGAGTGTGACTGCGCAGTTTATC
>NZ_JAODZS010000111.1:0-610 GCF_029835375.1 Morganella sp. GD04133
AATAAACTGCGCAGTCTCGCTCTTCGAGGTGCCCGCTCCCTCTATCATCAGTTTGGAATCTCCGGCCGTCTCGCTGCTGAACCGGAATGTGGCCTGACCGTTATCGTCCGTCTGCTGGTTCGGCTCCGCCACGGTTGCGCCGTTATCCGCGCTGGCCGTTAACGGGAAGTTTTCCACCCGGTTATCAAACTGGTCAGCCACGGTTGCCACGGCGATGTTTTTCGCCTGACCGTCAGCCACCGCCCGGTTATTGGTTAACTCGAGCGTTTTGATTTTTGCGGTACTGAGATCCGCAATATAGATGATCGATTCCGTCCGGCTGTTACCGTTACGCATTCTGGCTTTCAGCAATCCTTTCCCGGCGGATTTACTGATGATTTTTACGGTTGCCGTGCCGTCAGGACCGGAGTTCACGGTCAGGGTCTGACCGTTGTTGCCATCCGCATCATAAATGGTCACCCCTTCCGGGTTTTTCAGCCCGGACACACTGAAGGTCACCGCTTTATCCGCCAGCACTTCACCCTTGTCATTCTGTAACAGCGCCACTGCGGTAAACTGATCACGGTTATTCGCCACCAGTGACCGGTTCGGCGTAACGGTCAGCTGAGTA
>NZ_JAODZS010000112.1:0-556 GCF_029835375.1 Morganella sp. GD04133
TCAAATCTGGAGCAAGGTCGGAATAGGCGCTGCGCCTGAAAATCTGGCGGCATTAAGCCTGTTGCAGGCAAGAAGCAATGTCAACATCACAGAGGCAAAAAATGCTGAGGAAATGACGCTGAGGGCGATGGAGGCCATACGGCAGCTGGACAAAGAGGATGATGCTAAATACTTCTATATGAACGCGCTCGGAGGCTCAGACCCGGCTTTGTTTCAGGCCATCCGAAGTGGTGAATATCAAAAGGCATTTGAGGAATATAAAGGCAAGTCTCTGTATACGCCTGAAATGGAATCCCAGGCGAAGCAGGTTAAAAAGCTCATGAGTGACCTGAATGCTGAAGCAAATAACTTTATGAATACCATGTATGTTAATTTCGCGCCTGACGTAATTTCAGGGCTCAAATCCCTTAATACATGGATTAGCGAAAATCGTGATGGCATTGTCGGCTTCTTTAAGGAGTGGACCGGAGTCATGGGTGATTTGGTCGATTCATTTGGTGGTATTGAAGAAGTACTGAAAGCGCTTGTGGCTTATAAAATCGGCGGTGTTTATGGA
>NZ_JAODZS010000113.1:0-556 GCF_029835375.1 Morganella sp. GD04133
CCCATAAACACCGCCGATTTTATAGGCCACAAGCGCTTTTAGTACTTCTTCAATACCACCAAATGAATCGACCAAATCACCCATTACGCCGGTCCACTCCTTAAAGAAACCGACAATGCCATCGCGATTTTCGCTAATCCATGTATTAAGGGATTTGAGCCCTGAAATTACGTTAGGCGCGAAATTAACATACATGGTATTCATAAAGTTATTTGCTTCAGCATTCAGGTCACTCATGAGCTTTTTAACCTGCTTCGCTTGGGCTTCCATTTCAGGCGTATACAGAGACTTGCCTTTATATTCCTCAAATGATTTCTGATATTCACCGCTGCGAATAGCCTGAAACAATGCCGGGTCACTCCCTCCCAGTGCGTTCATATAGTAATACTTGGCATCTGACTCGCTTTCTAATTGCCGTATTGCCTCAATTGCCCTGAGAGTCATTTCCTCAGCATTTTTGGCCTCTGTGATGTTGACGTTACTTCTTGCTTGCAACTGAGTTAATGCGGCCAGATTTTCAGGCGCAGCTCCTATTCCGACCTTGCTCCAGATTTGG
>NZ_JAODZS010000114.1:0-528 GCF_029835375.1 Morganella sp. GD04133
CAACAGGCTGCGTCTCTTGAAGAAACCGCCGCCAGTATGGAAGAACTGACCGCCACCGTGCGCCAGAATGCCGATAATGCCCGTCAGGCCAGTCAGCTGGCGTTAACCGCCTCTGAGACCGCCGGGCGCGGCGGGAAAGTGGTGGATGATGTTGTGGATACCATGCGTGGCATCGGCGACAGCTCGAAGAAAATTGCCGATATCATCAGTGTGATCGACGGTATCGCTTTCCAGACCAATATTCTGGCGCTGAATGCGGCCGTGGAAGCCGCCCGTGCCGGTGAACAGGGGCGCGGATTTGCGGTTGTCGCCGGTGAGGTGCGTAACCTGGCCCAGCGCAGTGCGCAGGCTGCCCGGGAAATTAAAACCCTGATCGAGGATTCGGTCGGCAGAGTCGATACCGGTGCGGTACTGGTTGAGCGTGCCGGTGAGACGATGAATGAAATTGTCAGCGCCGTCACCCGCGTCACCGATATTATGAGTGAAATTGCTTCTGCTTCGGATGAACAAAGCCGCGGGATTGACCAG
>NZ_JAODZS010000115.1:0-525 GCF_029835375.1 Morganella sp. GD04133
AAGGGAATTAATGGCTTCAGGCATTGCGGGTCTGTTCTTTACTATCCCCCGGAAGCACCTCTCAGGATTCGTGGTTGAATTTGACGAAAATGCAGTGAGTTGCAGCGCTGAAGGCGGGCAGGGGGTGAGAGCCTGGCATCTGTCTCCGCTCATTTCCGCCAGAGTGTCGACTTCAAAAGCGGGAGGGTGTTGTAATTCAGCGGTGTTTTCAGCGGATTCCGGCCCGGACGGGAGATGACCTGTCATATTTCCCAGCGCAGTCCAATAGTAGCCTGCACGGATAAAAATAGCAGCCATAAAGGCCGGCACTTTCAGCACATTGCGTTGCGGGGTCCCTTCCTCTTTCATCCGGTGCCTTGCGACAATGGTTATCACCGCCAGGGCGGTAAACAGGTGGATGGACGTGTGATTATCGTCGTTACCCAAAAACGGTTGCAGGAACGTCCCATCCGTCCAGCCGGTAACGGTATCTCTGATAATCGCTGCCAGCCGGGAAACAATATTCATATTCTCAGGAAGGTATCC
>NZ_JAODZS010000012.1:0-121408 GCF_029835375.1 Morganella sp. GD04133
GATCCTTTGATATATGTATGAATGAATAAGCACTCATATAAACTATCGGTATGACGAAAAAAAAACTAAAGGGATAGCCTTAAATTAATTACAATGAATCTAAGGGGCGTCATAACAAGGCAGGGTGCTTTGGTATCACAGAGATTTGCAATAAGCGTGAACAAATGAAGGAGTGATGATTCCCTTCTAACCGTCCCTGGTTAGAGGGGCTGTAACGCACTGCACTATACATACCACGGATTACTACTTTAAAGTAAAGTTACTCGAATGCCAAGTAACTAAAACTATATCTGAAATAGCTATGCTGAGTTTGTCAATGTAAACCACAATTTCAAGTCTGTCCGGGAGTATCAGAAATATTTGACATATTTTGTTTCACTTTTGTGTGCATACAAAATAAGGACAGCACCGCATAGAACGGATAGCTCATAAATATATATTGTACCGGATGAACTGGTGACATCAGATATATTCGGGTGATTGAGAAACAGTAAGGACCAATTATGGCAGGATCAAACCGGAACGATCTACAAAAACAGTTTCTATCTGACTATGCCACCACAGGAAAATCCCCGAAAGAATGGTGTGAGATACAGGGACTGAATTACACAACAGCGCGGAGGCCACCAAAAAAACAGCAGCGCAAAGTGCGTAAATGACCCTGAGCGCAATAGCAATACACCGGATGCGCAGAGTAATAAACCTGACAATGTGCAAAATGATGAAACAGAGTTCAGCCTGCGCAATTACCGGCTTACAGATTTACAGGCTTGTTTCGTTACTGAGTATCTTATCGACTTGAACCGGACCGCTGCATATATACGGGCAGGAGGTAAATGTGAGGGGCATAACGCATATACCAGTGCAAGCAGGATGTATAGAAATGTCGGGGTCAACCGGGAAATTTTCGTAACTTACTGATACATAGTTAGAAAAAAGCGCAGTATGTAGTTTTTTGTTATATAAATAATAATCAACCGACAAGTTAACTTATTGATAAATTGGTTGTTGTTATAAATTCTTATGTTTTGCAGTGAAAAGTGGTATTCTGCGCGTATGTTAACACCGGTCTAACCGATCTGAAGTGAAGGACGTTTTACATGACGACGACTATTGAAAAAATCGAACGCCAGATTAAAGAAAACCCGATTCTGCTGTATATGAAAGGCTCCCCGAAACTGCCCAGCTGTGGTTTTTCCGCCCAGGCGGTGCAGGCGCTGGCTGCCTGTGAAGAGCGTTTTGCTTATGTGGATATTCTGCAGAACCCGGACATCCGTGCGGAATTACCAAAATACGCTAACTGGCCAACCTTCCCGCAACTGTGGGTTGATGGTGAGCTGGTCGGCGGCTGTGACATCATTATGGAAATGTTCCAGCGCGGTGAATTACAGCCACTGATTAAAGAAACCGCAGCAAAATACCGGACTGAAAACGAAGAATAATCCCGTCCTGTACTGTTTATAAAAGCCCCGCAGTGTTACCGCTGCGGGGCTTTTGTCTTTCTGATGGCGGCGAAATGAAAGTTGTTTATGCGATTCTTTTCTAGAGTGGCGGCATCGATGACACAAAAAGGACAAAAAGATGCAGCCAGTTTCAACAGGACAGAATGTCAGATTAACCGGGTATATTTCATATCAGGGAACCGATGGTATGATCGGTGACTTAAAAGAATCAGCCTCCGTAAAACAATCGGGTTTATCTGAGCGGTTCACTGAGATTCGTAACAGTGCAGCAGGGTTTTTCACAGCAGTGAAAGGCAAAATAAATAATGTGTTTGAGCCATTAGGGAACTGGATAAATAAAATAACAATCCGGGAAGAAAAAACGCAATCTGACGTTAATCAGAACGCACGGCTGGTGCTGGATATAGCACAGAAAAACGTACCGATCTATTTAGATAAAATCAATACATTCATGGGAGAAAATAAGCCTCTGACTGCCACTTCGCTGAATATATTCTCAACATACACACTGAGACCATTAGTCACATTTATGAGTGGTGTGAATAAAGTAAAAGGTATAGATAAAGCAGCAGAGTTATTCATAGACGGATTGATTAACAGAGTAAACCGCGTGTTATCCGGTGCTGTCGGTTTCGGTCTGAAGCCTGATGAAAAAGTAGATCAGCTCGGGTCAATTTGTGATGACGGAAAGGCAGCGGCTTATTTAGCCACAGAGAATTTTGAACAGAATTTCAACGCAAGAGTAATGGAGCTGGTGAAGGATATTCAGGAATTGATTATGGCTGACCTGATGGATCTCAGACCTGAAGAGGTCATCGCCCGGGAGAAACCGCAGACTGAGAATAACGCCTGGCGCCGGTTACCTGATAACTGACAGAAAAAAACGCCACCTCACGTTGAGGTGGCGTTTTTTTACTGATTACTTTCAGCCGACGGCGGCCAGCCGCCCAGTTTCTTCCAGCGGTTGACGATGTCACAAAAGAGCAGGGAGGTGCGGTCAGTATCATACGCCGCGCCATGGGCCTGTTTACTGTCAAACGGGATACCGGCGGCGATACAGGCTTTTGCCAGAATCGTCTGTCCCAGCGATAATCCGCTTAATGCCGCCGTATCAAAGGTGGCAAACGGGTGAAACGGATTGCGTTTCAGCCCGCAGCGTGCTGCGGCTGCCATCACAAAGCTGTGATCAAAATTCGCATTGTGCGCCACGATAATTGCCCGCTTGCAATCCGCATCTTTCATGCCTTTGCGCACCATTTTGAAAATGGCATGCAGAGCCTCATATTCTGTGACCGCATTACGCTCCGGGTCTGCCGGATTAATACCGGTGAAGGCCAAAGCAGCGGGATCAAGGTTTGCACCTTCAAAAGGCTGCACATTAAATTCAAGCCGCTGATCCGGCATCAGCCAGCCGTTATGATCCATTTTGACGGTAATGGCGGCGATTTCCAGCATACCATCGGTTGCGGCATTAAAACCGCCGGTTTCAACATCAATAACGACAGGGTAATAGCCGCGGAAACGTGCGCTCAGAGCATTGTGATTTTGATTTTCAGACATGGGACTCTTAGTTAAACAAACAAAACGCACTATTCTAGCGCGGCTTGCCGGAAGGAGAAAGGGCTGTTCAGTGCTGCGCCGGAAAAGAAGGATCGTTCTGATCCTTCTTGCCGGGATAAATTAGTTACCGAGCGCAGCCCCGGCACTTTTATTTTCAATTAATTCAATTTTATAGCCGTCCGGGTCTTCCACAAAAGCGATAATGGTGGTGCCGCCCTTAACCGGACCGGCTTCACGGGTCACATTGCCGCCTGCTTTGCGGATAGCGTCACAGGTCGCCGCAACATCATCCACGCCGAGTGCGATATGGCCGAATGCGGTTCCCATCTCATAGGAATCCGTGCCCCAGTTATAGGTCAGTTCGATAACAGAGCCTTCACTTTCGTCACTGTAACCCACGAAAGCCAGAGAATATTTATATTCCGGGTTTTCACTGGTGCGCAGTAAACGCATGCCGAGGACCTTGGTGTAAAAATCGACAGAACGTTGCATATCACCCACGCGGAGCATGGTATGGAGTACACGCATAAAGTAACCTCTCAGAGTGCTTTCAGTTATTTATCAGTAATGGCTCATACTATAACGTGATAATTGACTACAATTCAAATTATCAGGATGCTGATGGTTACAGGATAACCATGACCTGTCCGGCAGGGCATCAGACAAAAGGACATCAGCCGATGGCAGAACAACTTCACTTTTTTGATATCCCTTCACCGTGTGTGGGGATATGTCAGCTGAATGAAAAAGGCTACTGCCGGGGATGCTACCGGAGCCGTGATGAGCGTTTTCAGTGGCTGTCGCTGAGTAACGCGCAAAAAGAAAATGTGATTCGCTTGTGCCGCCAGCGCCGTTACAGGGCGATAAAGAGTGAAACACCACCGGAAACACCATCCGGACAGTTAGATCTGTTTTAAAGACATAGTTATAAACCTAAATATTAGAAGGGTATTAATATATGTGGGTTATTTAGTGTTACTAATTTATATATTATATAAATGATATTTTTCATTGTATTTAAATTTATAATCAAGAATGAAATTATACAAATAAAATATAAAATCACCACATTAGCCGTGAATGACGATATGTTTTAATAACTCACTGTTTAATAAGTTAAATTATTAAAATTCAACTATTTTTTGTTAAAAATAAAATGGTGGTTATGTAAAAAAATATAGATCACGACAGTGATGATCGCTATTCTTAATACGGAACAAGTTCACCCGCTTAATCAATTAAATTTGTATAAAAAGCTAATTATTTCATTGGCAATAATTTTGGTCATGAAATAAGCGGGAATTGTTTTTTTATTACGCAGCAATATTGCGTCCGCTGTCAATGAGCACAATAGTGCAGCGTTTCTTTTTATTGGGTGATTGAAAGACATGATGGCGTGCATATACGTCCGTACCGTATTCACATAAGGAGAAATTTGTGGAGTTAACATTGGGATCAGACTTAGCGAGGTTAGTACGGGTTTGGCGATCACTGATTGACCACCGGCTTAAACCACTGAAACTCACACAGACACACTGGATTACACTCTACAATATCAGCCTGCTGCCACCGGATCAGTCTCAGATCCAACTGGCAAAAGCGATTGGTATTGAACAGCCGTCGCTGGTCCGCACGCTGGATCAACTGGAAGAAAAACGGTTAATCACACGGCATGTCTGCAGCAATGACCGCAGAGCAAAACGAATAAAACTGACAGAAGACGCAGAACCCTTTATCCGTGAAGTGGATGGGGTGATTGAAAAAACACGGCGTGAAATACTGGGCGGGATCACACAGGAAGAATTATACATGCTGGCGGAGATTATCAGGAAACTGGAAAATAATATTGTGCAGCTGCATAACCGTACGTAATGGCAGGTAATAAAAAAGGCGAAACGGGTGTTTCGCCTTTTGCCGGTAACGCGTAAAACTTAACGCGGAGATACGGTATACGTTGAACCGGATTTCGCGATACGGACACGCTGACCGACGGAGAACGGGGTTTTACCTTGTTTTTGTACAACAACAATGATTTCGCCGTTATCCTGTTTCAGTTCCAGCTCAACACCGGACGTGTTGTTTATGGCTGCCTGAACGTTCTGGCCTGCAACACCACCCGCAATAGCACCTGCTGCGGTTGCCAGAGTCTGACCGGTGCCGCCGCCGATAGTACTGCCTAAAATACCACCCAGAATCGCACCACCGGCCGCACCAAGGATATTTTCGTCACTGCCGCCCTGGATAGTCACCGGACGGGCGCTCATCACTGTACCATAGGTAACGGTCTGAACACGTTTCGCCTGGTCTGCACTATAAGTGTCACCACTCAGTGTGTCCATATTCACACAACCGGAAAGGGCCACGACGGCAAATACACCGACGAGAAAACGCTTATACATACTTGACTCCTGATTATTGTATTCACAGATTCAGATGTGTTCATTATCTGTAGTGTCATATCTTATCTATTATCGCAGAATAATTTAGCATTAAAAACGTTTTATTTTCATCTTCATTAGGAACAGCTTAAAGCGAACGACGATCGCAGCCAAGGTAAATCCTCTTATTTCACAAATGTGAGGTGTGCATCAGATTAGGGATTAAGTGAGGTCACGGTACGAAAAGGGGTGAATCTGCGGGGCACCCTGATTATAGTAGTCACACGGAATATGAATACTATATTTTTATCAGATGGTTATTGATTAAAAGGAATCGGTTATGCGTTCAGGACGTTATATCGGCGTGATGTCAGGAACCAGCCTTGACGGGGTGGATGTTGTGCTGGCAGCGATTAATGATTCAGTGGTGGCGCAGCAGGCGGCGTACTCGCATCCGTTTCCGCACGCGCTGAAAAAGCGCATACTGGCGGTATGCCAGGGGCAGCAGACGACACTGTCGGAAATAGGCCGTCTGGATTATGAACTGGGCACACTGTTTGCTGACGCCATCGGCGGGCTGCTGGCACAAACCCGGCTGAATCCGCAGGATATTGCCGGTATCGGCTGTCACGGACAGACCGTCTGGCATGAGCCGGACAGCGAAACACCTTTTACTATGCAGCTCGGGGATAATAACCGGGTTGCCGCGCTGACCAATATCATGACAGTCGGGGATTTCCGCCGCCGTGATATGGCTTACGGCGGCCAGGGCGCGCCGCTGGTGCCCGCTTTTCATCAGGCGGTGCTCAGTGCGCCGGATGAGAAACGGATTATCCTGAATATCGGCGGGATCGCCAATATCACCACACTGATCCCGGGGGCGGAGGTCAGAGGGTATGACACCGGTCCGGGCAATATGCTGATGGACAGCTGGACATGGCGGCACCGCGCGGAGCCGTATGATAAAGACGGCGAATGGGCAAAGAGCGGGCACGTTAATCCGGATCTACTGGCTCAGATGCTGAGTGATCCCTATTTTCGCCGTCCGGCACCGAAAAGTACCGGGCGCGAATATTTCAATATGCAGTGGCTGACCATGCAGCTGGACCATTTCCCCGGCCTGAAACCGGAGGACGTGCAGGCGACTCTGCTGGCGCTGACCACGGTCAGTATCAGTGAGCAGGTTACGCTGTGCGGCGGTTGTGAGCGCCTGCTGGTATGCGGCGGCGGCGCGCGCAATCCGCAGATTATGGCACAGCTGTCCGCACAGTTGCCGGGCACTGAAGTCAGCCCGACGGATAACTACGGCCTGAGCGGTGATGATATGGAAGCGCTGGCATTTGCCTGGCTGGCAGCGCGGACACTGGCCGGTGAGCCCGGTAATTTGCCGTCTGTCACCGGTGCAGACCGGGAAACCGTATTGGGCGCGGTATATCCCGTTATCCGGGAGCGGCCGTAATAAAAGACAACACAGTTTCAGTGATTAAAAAGATAAGAGGATAAAAGGCATGTCAGACGAGTTTACTGACGTTGCGGATCTGCGACGTGAATACACAAAGGGAGGGTTACGCCGCCGTGATCTCAGCGACGACCCGCTGGAAATGTTCGAACGCTGGCTTAAACAGGCGTGTGAGGCAAAACTGACCGACCCGACCGCCATGTGTGTGGCGACCGTGGATGAAACCGGTCAGCCGTATCAGCGTATTGTGCTGCTCAAGCACTTTGATAAGGACGGGCTGATTTTCTACACCAATATGGGCAGCCGCAAGGCGCAGCATCTGGCAAAAAATCCGAAAATCAGCGTACATTTTCCGTGGTACAGTCTGGACAGACAAGTCTGCTTCCTCGGTGAAGTGGAGCGTTTATCCACACTGGAGGTGGTGAAATATTTCCACAGCCGGCCAAAAGACAGCCAGATTGCCGCATGGGCGTCTCAGCAATCCTCACGGATTTCCGCGCGCGGTATTCTGGAAGGCAAGTTTCTTGAGCTGAAACAAAAGTTTAAGCAGGGGGATGTCCCGCTGCCAAGTTTCTGGGGCGGTTTCCGGATTAAATTCAATTCTGTTGAGTTCTGGCAGGGCGGCGAGCATCGTCTGCATGACCGTTTCCTGTACACCCGTACCGCAGACGGCTGGGATATTGACCGCCTCGCGCCGTAACCGGTTGTTGTCAGAATTTCTTCAGTAAAATCATTTTAATTGCTGGCACTTCACGGAGTGCCGCTTTATGCTATACCCTTCATATTTCCAATCCACTATTTTTGCATAGACAAAACAGAACTGACGGAGTCATTGATGTCTGGTACGAACCTGATAAAACAACTGCAAGAGCGGGGCCTCATTGCCCAGGTTACGGATGAAAAAGCGTTAGCAGAGAGACTGGCGCAGGGCCCGATCTCCCTCTATTGCGGTTTCGATCCGACCGCTGACAGCTTGCATTTGGGCCACCTGGTTCCGTTGCTGTGCTTAAAGCGTTTCCAGTTAGCCGGGCATCGTCCGGTGGCACTGGTCGGTGGGGCCACGGGGCTGATTGGCGACCCGAGCTTCAAGGCAACGGAGCGCAAACTGAATACACAGGATACGGTTCACGGCTGGGTGGATAAAATCCGTCAGCAGGTTTCCCCGTTCCTCGATTTTGACTGCGGCAAGAACAGCGCTATCGCGGCAAACAACTATGACTGGTTCGGCTCTATGGATGTGCTGACCTTCCTGCGTGATATCGGTAAACACTTCTCTGTGAACCAGATGATCAACAAGGAAGCGGTTAAGCAGCGCCTGAACCGGGATGATGTCGGTATTTCATTCACCGAATTCTCTTACAACCTGTTACAGGGTTATGACTTCGCCCGTCTGAATAAAGATCATGGCGTTGAGCTGCAGATCGGTGGTTCCGACCAGTGGGGTAACATCACCTCCGGTATCGATTTAACCCGCCGTCTCAACCAGCAGCAGGCCTGGGGTCTGACCGTTCCGCTGATCACCAAATCTGACGGTACCAAGTTCGGTAAAACCGAAGGCGGTGCGGTATGGCTGGATCCGAAGAAAACCAGTCCGTACAAATTCTATCAGTTCTGGATCAACACGGCGGATGCGGATGTTTATCGTTTCCTTAAATTCTTCACCTTTATGAGCCTCGAAGACATCGATGCACTGGAAGCGGAAGATAAAGCCAGCGGTAAAGCACCACGTGCCCAGTATGTTCTGGCGGAGCAGGTGACAAAACTGGTTCACGGCGACGCGGGGCTGACGGCTGCCCGTCGTATCACTGACAGCCTGTTCAACGGTGATGTATCAAGCCTGACTGAAGATGACTTCGCGCAGCTGGCACAGGATGGTATGCCGCATATCGAACTGGACAGCGATGCGGATTTACAGCAGGCGCTGGTGGTTGCGGAACTGGTTCCGTCACGCGGTCAGGCCCGTACCATGATCGGCTCTAACGCGGTATCACTCAACGGTGAGAAACAGTCTGACGCTGAATACCGCTTCACAGACAGCGATAAGCTGTTCGGGCGTTATACATTACTGCGCCGGGGCAAAAAACATTACTGTCTGATCTGCTGGAAATAATAGTTTACGGTAAACAAGGGCAACGAAAGTTGCCCTTTTTGATCTGTCAGCAGGATCTTTTCTGTTTCACAGAATATGATATGCACAGTAATAATAAAAAATCAGGTTGTATCAATGAAAAATATTCTCTCTATTCAGTCTCATGTTGTGTATGGTCATGCCGGTAACAGTGCGGCTGAATTCCCGATGCGCCGCATGGGCGTTAATGTCTGGCCGCTTAATACCGTCCAGTTTTCCAATCACACACAGTATGCACAAGGCTGGACCGGCTGCGTGATGAGCGCGGAGCACATCACGGAGATTGTGGACGGCATTGATAACATCGATCAGCTGACCCGCTGTGATGCGGTACTCAGCGGCTACCTCGGCTCGGCAGAGCAGGGCAAGCGTATCCTGGATGTGGTGAAAAAAGTCAAAACCCGCAATCCGCAGGCATGGTATTTCTGTGACCCGGTGATGGGTCACCCGGAAAAAGGCTGTATCGTGGCACCGGGTGTGGCGGATTTTCTGTGTCAGGAAGCGCTGGCGGTCAGCGATATGATCGCGCCGAACCTGCTTGAGCTGGAAACCCTGAGCGGACAAACTATTCAGAATGTGGGTGAAGCCGTTGCCGCTGCCCGTGAACTGTGCAAAAAAGGGCCGCGCCTGGTGCTGGTTAAACACCTGTCCCGTGCAGGTTACCGTGCTGACCGCTTTGAAATGATTCTGGTCACTGCCGATCACGCCTGGCATATCAGCCGTCCGCTGGTGGACTTCGGCGAGCGTCAGCCGGTGGGTGTGGGTGATTTAACCAGCGGTTTGATGCTGGTGAACCTGCTGAAAGGCGAAGAACTGCCGAAGGCACTGGAACACGTGGCTGCCGCTGTGTATGAAGTGATGCTGAAAACCAAAACCATGAATGAGTACGAACTGCAACTGGTGGCGGCTCAGGATGAAATGGTGCTTCCGGCGCATAAATTCTGCGCGGAACAGATCGACTGAACCGGTCTGAACACCGTATCAGCATAAAAAAACGCCGGATTATCCGGCGTTTTTTGTACCTGTATATCAGAACGCTTAAATCAGACCTTCCGCTTCCATCGCATCCTGCACATGCGGACGGTGTGCGATCTTAGCCAGATACGCCTGTAAATGCGGATACGGCTCCAGTGAAATCTTCAGATGTGGTGCCCAGCCGCAGACGGTAAACAGATAGGCATCCGCCACCGTAAAGCTGTTGCCGGTAATATACGGGCTTTTCGCCAGCACGCTATCCACATAAGCAAACTTATTCATCAGATTGCGCAGCGCGATTGGCCGGTAATCTTCCGGGGTTTCCGGCGAGAACAGCGGGCCGTAGCTTTTATGAACTTCACTGGCAATATAGTTAAGCCATTCAATCTGATGATAACGCTCCATCGTTCCCGCCGGGGCAATAAGTTTGCGATCCGGTTTCTGATCAGCAAGATACTGCACAATCGCCACACCTTCGGTCAGCAGCTGACTGTCACTGATACTCAGTGCGGGGACTTGTCCTTTCGGATTGATTTTCAGGTAATCATCACCGTTTTCGGTTTTTTTTGCTTTCAGATCGACACGGACCAGGGAGAAATCCAGGCCGGTTTCACGCAAAATAATATGGGGTGACAGTGCACAACTTCCCGGGGTATAGAACAATTGCATGGTATGCTCCTCAGTTAAAACAAAAGAACGGACATGGCAGTAGTGATGAAGTATAGACCGGTATTCGCGGGCGGGATGTATTCAGAATGCGAATTATTTATCGGTTAGCGCTATCTTTCCATATAATCGCCACAGATTCAATTTGTGATAATACTTTGTAATTCATTGTTACAAAACAATAAAAGGTAAAGCACACATGAAAAAAATCCGTATCGGGATCGCCGGACTGGGCGGGATAGCACAAAAAGCATATTTACCGGTTCTGACCAAAACGGATAACTGGGTGTTGTCCGGCGGTTTTTCGCCGAATCAGGAAAAGGCACGGCAGGTCTGTGATGCGTACCGCTTTCCTTTGTTTCCGACACTCCGCGCGCTGGCAGAACAGTGTGATGCCGTGTTTGTTCACAGCAGTACAGAGAGCCATTTTCAGGTTGTCAGTGAATTACTGAATGCGGGGTGCCATGTGTATGTTGATAAACCCCTGGCGGGAACCTATAAACAATCAGAAGCCCTCGTCAGTCTGGCGGAGAAAAAACAGCGGGCACTGATGGTCGGGTTCAACCGGCGTTTTTCACCGTTTTATCAGCAGCTCAGAGAACAGATCGCCGGAAAAGCGGCATCGATTCGTATGGATAAACACCGCAGCAACAGTATCGGCCCGCATGATGTGGCTTTTACAGTAACCGATGATTATCTGCATATCGCGGATACCCTGCTCTGGCTGGGACGGGATGGTAATGCGGCGCTGAAAAGCGGCCATATGCAGGTAAATGAGGAAAATCAGTTGTTATATGCGGAACACCATTTACAGACAGATAACGGCACCTGGCTGACTGCCTCTATGCACCGCTGTGCGGCAAGTCAGCGGGAGCAGATCAGTGTGACCGGTCGTGACGGCTGTTATCAGGTGACGGATATGAATCACTGGCGCAGCGAAACCGTTGCCGGGATACAGGAACAGCATCCGAAAGCGTGGGAGCCGCTGCTGGTTCAGCGTGGGTTTGACGGTGCGGTACGGCATTTTATTGAATCTGTTGCCAATCAGACACAACCGCTGGTCAGCGGCGAAGAGGCGCTTTATGCACAGCGATTGACGGAGAAATTGCTGACCGCCGGTAATTAAAAGAGGTGCTCTCTGAAAGTGCGGGGAATAGCTGACAGCAGGCAAAACGAAAAGACGCTGTAAGCACCTCCCTGTGCGCTCAGGCGCGTCATCCATGACGCGCATGCTTTTCGTCCGCTTGCCTGCTGTCAGCTGATTGACCTGTCCGGCGGAGATATTAATGAAAAGCCAGACAGAAGCAGGATTATTTCAGTTCCAGCTCATTCATTGCCGCGATACTGAAACCGCCGTCAACGTGCAGGACTTCACCGGTAATACCGCCGGCCAGGTCAGAGCAAAGGAACGCTGCCGCGTTACCCACATCTTCGGTGGTGACCGTGCGGCGCAGTGGCGTAACCGCCTCGCAGTGCGACAGCATTTTGCGGAAATCTTTAATCCCGGATGCCGCCAGTGTACGGATAGGCCCGGCAGAAACGGCATTAACACGGATGGTTTCTTTCCCCATTGCGTTCGCCATATAACGGACGTTCGCTTCCAGAGAGGCTTTTGCCAGACCCATGGTGTTGTAGTTCGGGATAGCGCGCTCCGCACCCAGATATGAGAGGGTCAGCAGGGCGGAGTTCGGGTTCAGCATAGTGCGGCAGGCTTTTGCCATCGCCACAAAGCTGTAGGCGCTGATGTCGTGGGCAATACGGAAGCCTTCACGGGTTACCGCATCCACATAGTCGCCGTCTAACTGATCCGCCGGGGCAAAGCCGATGGAGTGAACAAAACCGTCAAATGTCGGCCAGACTTTGGCTAATTCCGTGAACAGATTTTCAATACTTTCATCTTCTGCCACATCACAAGGTAGAACGATGGAGGAACCCAGAGACTGAGCGAACTCTTCAACACGGGGTTTCAGCTTGTCATTCTGGTAGGTGAATGCAAGTTCGGCACCCTGGTCACGCATTGCTTTGGCAATACCGTAAGCAATCGATAATTTGCTTGCAACCCCTGTGATCAGGATGCGTTTACCGGTCATAAAACCCATAGCAGTTTCCTTGTGTTTTCTCTGTCACCTTCTGCGCCGTAATCCGGCAGGTGACGCGGTTAGTAAAATCCGGCTGATATAAGCAGGTTACCGGAAATTGAGAAGTCACCGGTCTGAATGATCAGAATACCGGCAGTTAATCCACATCCTGGCGCCAGGCTTCGGCGGACAGTGCTTCACCAAAGTGGCTGGTGATTAGGCGGCGCGTGACATCGTGCAGCGGTGATGCCAGTACCTCGGCAGTGTTACCGCGCTCGACAACTTCACCGTTGTGCATCACCAGTATCTGGTCGCTGACGTGTTTTGCCATGCCCAGATGCTGTGTGACATAAATATAGGCAATTTTTTGCGTTTCCTGGAGTTCAAGGATCAGATTTATGATCTGTGAACGCAATGACATATCCAGAGAGGCGAGTGCTTCATCCGCCACAATCACTTCCGGCTGCAAAATCAGGGCGCGGGCGAGGGCTACGCGCTGTTTCTGTCCGGAGGCCAGCATGTGCGGATAATAATCCGCGTGATCCGGCAGCAGACCCACCTGGCGCAGTGTCGCATTAATGCGCAGACGGCGGCCGGCGGCATCCAGATCCGTATTGAGCATCAGCGGCAGTTCCAGAATTTGTCCGGTGCGCTGGCGCGGATTAAGCGAAGTGGCTGAATCCTGGAATATCATGCGGATGCGCTGGCTGCGATAGCTGTAATCACCGAAGGTCAGCTTGTGCTTATCGATCAGGATCTCCCCGCCGCTTGGTTCGATCATCCCCGATAACATCCGCGCGAGGGTGGATTTCCCGGAGCCGTTTGCCCCGGTAATGGCGAGTGTCTGGCCGGGTTGCAGTGTAAAACTGACCGGTTTGACCGCTTCAAGCTGGTGGCGGCGGAAAAAACCGTCCCGGTAACGGAAGGTTTTGCTCAGGTTTTTGACTTCCAGCAACGGAACCGGCATTACACATCCTCCATATTCAGCGGGAAGTGGCAGGCAAAACTGCGGTTTTTGACTGTCCGCAGACGCGGTGCATCAATACACACCTTCTGGGCATACGGACAGCGCGGCCCCAGGCGGCAACCAACTGGCAGATGCTCCAGTGACGGAATCGCACCCGGCAGGGTATTGAGACGGCATTTGTGCGCCAGCGGTTTTTCAAAGTCAGGGATAGCCCGCATCAGCGCCTGAGTATACGGATGATGCGGTTTGAGCAGCAGGTCATCCGGTTCGGCACTCTCCACGGTCTGACCGCAGTAGAGTACATTAATGCGATCCACCAGCTGGCTCATTAATTGTAAGTCGTGGCTGATCAGCAGGATAGTCATATTGTTGTTCTGATTCAGCCGGGTCAGCAGGCGGAAAATCTGTGCCTGAGTATCGGGTTCCATGGCGTTGGTCGGCTCATCGGCGATCAGCAGACGCGGCTGATTGGCCAGCGCAATGGCAATCATCACCTTCTGGCATTCCCCTTCGGTCAGCTCATAGGGGTAGCTGCTCATCACATCTTTGTGATCTTTGATACCGACACGGTGCAGCAGCTCAATCGCCCGGCGTTTACGCCAGTTAAAGCGCTGCCACCAGCGGCCTTTGTAAGTCCAGCCGGGGATAGTCTGAATCAGCTGTTTGCCGATATTTTCTGACGGATCCAGACAGGACTGAGGCTCCTGGAAAATCATCGACACATTGTGGCCGATCACCCGGCGGCGCTGACGGGGGGAGAGTTTCAGCAGATCGATATCATTAAAGCGGAAACGGTCTGCCGTCACGCGCAGATTATCTTTGGTAATACCGGCAATCGCTTTGGCGATAAGGCTTTTACCGGAACCGGATTCCCCGGCAAGGCCGCGGAATTCCCCTTCGGTCAGGGATAATGTCACGCGGTCAACGGCCTTGATCGGCCCTGCGGCGGTCATAAATTCAATGGTTAAATTGCGGATATCCAGTAACGGCATTATTCAACCCCCGCATTAATGGCACGCTGTAACCCGGTACCGAGCAGATTCACCAGCAGAACACTGATAAGAATAGCGGTTCCCGGCAGAAGCACAGTCCAGGGCGCGACATAAATCAGTTCCAGAGAATCACCGAGCATTGCTCCCCATTCCGGTGACGGCAGTTGTGCCCCGAGTTCAAGAAAGCCGAGCGCGGCAATATCAAGGATAGCGATGGACAGGGCGCGGGTCAGTTCGGTGACGGTCACCGCACTGATATTCGGCAGCACCGTATGGATCAGAATATTGAGGTTGGATGCACCGTCGAGCCGGGCGGCAATCACGTATTCCTTATCAAGCTCATCATGTACTGCGATATAAATCATTCGCACAATACGCGGCAGCAGTGCCAGTGCCACGGCAATCATGGCGTGACTGAGACTGGCACCGAAAAAGGCCACCACAATAATTGCCAGCAGCAGAGAGGGCAGCGCCAGCAGGGTATCAAACATATGGTTAAAGATGGCTGAGCGCAGGCCGGTGGTCATCCCTGCCAGACAACCGATAATAATCCCGGCGACGGCGGCAATGATGGTTACCAGCAATGCGCCTCCGAAGGTGGATTGTGTGCCGAGAATAAGGCGGCTGAAAATATCACGGCCGAGGTCATCCGTACCGAGGAAGAAGGCGACATTCCCGTAATGGGACCAGGAGGGCGGCAGTAACTGGTGACCGGCAAATTGCTGGTCGAGCGCATAAGGCGCTATCCAGGTGCCGCCGATCGCCAGTGCAATCAGAAACAGCACGCCGTAAAAACCGATCATAGCCGGAATATCTGCGGTGAAATGCTGCCAGATAACCCGCCCCGGTGACGGCATCCGGTCTTCACGGTAAAAATTATCTGAAGGCATACCATTCCTTATGTTTCAGCGGGCTGCTGACAGCACCCAGAATATCCGACAGCATATTGACAATCATCACCATGGTGCCGACCAGCATGACACCGGCAGAAATCGCGGCGAAATCCTGCTGACGGATAGCGGTGATCAGCCAGCGGCCGATACCCGGCCAGTTAAAGACCACTTCTGTGACCATTGTGAGTGTCAGCATGGTGGAAAACTGTAACCCGAGTTTCGGGATCACCGGCGGCAGCGCATTGTGCAGCAAATGGCGGCGGATAATGGTCAGCCGGGATAAACCACGGATAGCGGCGGCTTTAATATAGTTCTGGCTGATAATTTCTTCAGTACTGGTGCGCATCAGGCGGATAACTTCCGTCATCGGTGCAATGGACAGGGTGATCACCGGCAGCACCATATGGGACAGCACATTGAGGATCATCGCCCGGCGGTACGGCGAATCCGACAGCCAGGCATCAATTACCGCGAACCCGGTAACCGGTGTTAAATCATACAGCAGGTCAATACGTCCGGAGACCGGCAGCCAGTCCAGCCGCAGCGAGAAGAACAGGGTAAGCAGCAGCGCCAGCCCGAACACGGGAACAGAAAACCCGACCAGCGCAAAAGTGCTGATGGTGATGTCCGCCATTTTATTACGCCAGACCCCGGCAATAATCCCGGCAGGAATACCGATCACCAGTGCCAGCAGAAACGCCAGACCGCACAGCTCCAGCGTGGCGGGGAGTACGGCCCACAGTTGCTGGCTGATCGGCTCACCGTTAATAACGGAACTGCCGAAATCCCATGAAAACAGGCTTTTATAATAGAACAGCACGGCATCCGTCAGGGAAGCGCCGCTCAGCGGTGCGTTCGCCGGGAAGTAACTCAGGCTGAAACTAAGCACCGACAGAAAACAGAGGGTAATCAGTACCAGCAGCAGACGGCGCAGAATAAAAATGATCATGGTTCAGCCTCCGGCTCCGGGTCATCCCCGGTATCACGGTAGACACCGGCAAAAGAGGTATTACCGAATGCGCTCAGCACCAGCCCCTTGATATCATAGCGGAATGCCTGCAACCGCAGCGAGTAGGCCAGCGGCAGTACCGGCAGATCCTCTGCCAGAATCTGCTGTGCTTTGTGATAATACTCTATCCGGCTGCTCAGTTGCTGCTCAAGCAGCGCCTGGTGGATCACATCATCGAATTCCGGGGAACACCAGTGGCTCAGGTTGGTTTGCGAACCGATAGCCGCACAGCTGAGCAGCGGACGGAAAAAACTGTCCGGGTCATTACTGTCGGTTGACCAGCCCGCAAGGGTAATATCGTGACTGCGATCCATCAGGCTGTTTTCCTGAAAACGCCCCTCAACCGGGCGGATATTCATTGTTATCCCGACACGGGCCAGGTCGGCCTGAATCAGTTCTGCCATTTTCAGCGGGCTGGGGTTGTAAGATTGTGAGGCAGTCGGTACCCAGAGGTTCAGCGTCATGCCGCTGAGTCCCAGCTCATTGAGCATCGCTTTGGCTTTTTCGGGATTGTATTCCGTCACCCGGGTCTGGTTATCATACGCCCAGGAGACGCGCGGCAGAATAGATGCAGCGGTTTCTGCCGTGCCGTAATAGATGGATTTCATCAGGCGCTCATTATTAATCGCGAAAGCAATCGCACGGCGCGCCTGCGGATTATTAAACGGCGGTTTGCTGGTATTAAACGCCAGATACGCGATATTCATCCCCGGGCGCAGCATCAGACTCAGACGCGGGTCGTCGCGCAGCACCTGTAACTGGCTGGCGGCAGGATAGGCCAGCACATCACACTCGCCGGTGATCAGTTTTGACATCCGTCCGGTACCGCCCGCCCCGAGATCAACCACGACTTCCTGCATGCGGGGTTTGCCTTTGCGGTAGTTATCATGGCGCTGCAGACGGACAAATTGGCCGCTCTGGTAATCATCCAGATAATACGGCCCGGTGCCGACCGGTTTCCAGTCAAGCTGTTCCTGACGGCGGGTTTTCAGCAGGTTATCGGCATACTCTTTGGACAGAACCGGCGCGTAATGGGTTGCCAGATGCCACAGGAAGGAGGCGTCCGGCGTATTCAGTTTAAATTCAACGGTATAATTATTGATTTTGCGGATGGATTTCACATTGGAAGCGAACTGCAAACTGTCAAAGTAGGGATAACGGCCGCCGTTGATGTAGTGATACGGGTTCTGTTTATCCACCACGCGGGAAAAGCTGAACACCACATCATCCGCATTCATTTTGCGGGTCGGTTTGAACCAGTCTGTGGTCTGAAAATCGGTATCACGGCGCAGATAAAAACGGTAGGTCGCACCGTTATCCAGTACTGTCCAGCGGGCAGCCAGTTCCGGGATCAGGCGGTAGGTGTAAGGATCAACATCCAGCAGGCGATCGTAAATCTGTGCCGCCAGCGGCTCGACAATCAGCCCGCTGCTGGCCAGCTGCGGGTTAAATGTACTGATGTTGCCGTTCACACAATAGACAAAACCGGTATCGCGGACCGGCGGCAGCGGAGCGGCCTGAGCCGTGACCGGTTTTACCGGCTGCTCTGTCTGCGGGGCGGGTGCGGCGGCAAAGCCTGAAACAGGCAGGAGAACCGCGCAGGCCCGGATAATCCAATGGCGCATAAATCAGTTACCGTTAAAAATGAACAGGGCATTGTATCGCAATTTGTGCGACTAACCAAAAACGGAAGCATTTAATCCGGTTGCGGGTTAGCGGCATGTTTTTTCAGTAACCCGCGAAACTGATGATAGGTCAGATTCAGCAATTGTGCTGCTTCCCGTTGATTATATTGCGCGTGCTGTAATGCCGCATCCAGCGCGTCCTTTTCCTGTGTGTGCTGCCACTGCTTCAGGGAGAACGGCAGCGCCGGCAGAGCCTGTGCTGCGGTGTCCGCTGCAGGAACCGGCGCGGTGACAAACGGGTTGATCACCAGTTCTGCCAGCAGTTCGGTGGTATCTCCCTGACGGTACAGGGATCGCTCAATCACATTTTTCAGCTCACGGATGTTGCCCGGCCAGTGATAACTCTGCATTTGTTGCAGGGCATGCGGGGAGAAACCGGCAAAAAACGGCGTGCCCATCTCCTGGCACATTTGCAC
Organism: Morganella sp. GD04133; assembly: GCF_029835375.1. NCBI lineage: Bacteria > Pseudomonadati > Pseudomonadota > Gammaproteobacteria > Enterobacterales > Morganellaceae > Morganella > Morganella sp. GD04133. Next base: position 18,670 of record NZ_JAODZS010000012.1, read on the forward strand.
GGCAAAATGACCGGCGAGTTCGGTCAGGTCGCGCGGACGATCGCGCAGCGGCGGGATATTGACGACATCAAAAGCCAGCCGGTCGAGTAAATCGGCGCGGAATTTTCCTTCTGCCGCCAGCGCCGGTAAATCCGCATTGGTGGCGCAGACAATCCGTACATCCGCTTTCAGGGTCTGCTGCCCGCCGACACGCTCAAATTCCCCGTATTCAATCACCCGAAGCAGCTTTTCCTGCACGGTCAGCGGCGCGGTACCGAGTTCATCAAGAAACAGGGTACCGCCGTCCGCCCGCTCAAAACGCCCCTGATGGCGGCGCTGAGCGCCTGTAAAAGCCCCGGATTCATGTCCGAACAGTTCGGAATCGAGCAAATTATCGTTAAGTGCCGCACAATTCAGTGCAATAAAGGGTTCATCCCAGTGGGGAGAGAGATAATGAAGGCGGTGAGCAAATAATTCTTTACCGGTGCCCCGTTCGCCGCAAATCAGTACCGGACGGGCAATTTTTGCCAGCCGCGACACTTTTTCCAGCGCATCGAGAAAGGTATTATCGATACCGATCAGGGTGTCAGTGTTATTTTTCATGAGTAATTTGACCATTAAATGGTGAATGTCACCACTTTACAAAAAGTCATGATAAAAGGGAAATAAATAAACCTGAGAAAAAACAAGCGGGTAAAAAAAATAACGGAGTTGGCACGCATCTTGTAATAGTAAACGTGTCATAAGACATAATTGCTGATAAAAGGACATCAATCATGGGAATTTTTTCACGTTTTGCCGATATCATTAACGCCAACGTTGCATCACTGCTGGATAAAGCGGAAGATCCGCAGAAAATGATCCGCCTGATGATTCAGGAAATGGAAGATATGCTGGTGGAAATCCGCTCCACCTCTGCCCGTACCCTGGCAGAACGCAAAAATCTGTCACGTCAGATTGAAAGCGGTGAGCGTCAGGTGAGTGACTGGCAGGAAAAAGCGGAACTGGCGATTGTCAAAGGGAAAGAAGATCTGGCGCGTGCCGCACTGCTGGAAAAACAGCGTGTGGAAAGCCATGTCGATACCCTGCGTCATGAGCTGATTATTCTGGACGAAACTATCGCTCGGCTGAAAAATGAAATTAACGAACTGGAACAGAAACTGACCGAAACCCGTGCCCGCCAGCAATCCATGGTGGTGCGTCACGAAGCGGCAAAATCATCCCGCGCAGTGCGCCGTCAGCTCGACAGCGGCCGGATGGATGAGGCAATGGCCCGTTTTGAGCAGTTTGAGGCGCGGATTGACCATATGGAAGGTGAAGCCGCAAGCTATGGTCTGGGAAAAGAAAAATCACTGGAACAGCAGTTTGCCGAGCTGAAAGCGGAAGATGAGATCAGCGCGCAAATCGCGGCCATCAAAGCACGTCTTGAAAAAGAAGAAAAGGGCGAATAAGGTCGGTAACAGGCTTTCCTGAATTAATACCATTAAGGACAAAAATATGGCATTTGTATTTTTAGGTATACCACTGACAATTTTCGTGTTGTTCGTGCTGCCGATCTGGTTATGGCTGCACTATAACAGTCAGCGGGGAAGCCGGGCCGGTGAATTTGAAACCCGGCGCCTTGCGGCGCTGGCGGAAAATGCTCAGCAGATGGAAGCGCGGATCAAAACCCTGGAAGCGATTCTGGATGCGGAAAATCCGGGCTGGAGGCAATCATAATGGAATTTCAGTCACGTAAACTGTACCGCTATCCGGATGAAGGTATGTTCCGGGGCGTATGTGCCGGTATTGCCAACTATTTTAATGTACCGGCCTGGATGATCCGCGTGATGGCGGTGGTGGCAACCTTTACCGGCTTTTTCTGGCTGACCATCACGCTCTATATCCTGATGGGAATGATTCTGCCGGTGGTGCCGCGTGATTATCCCGGCCGCGACGGCGGGGTTAATGCCGCCATGCTGCTGGAGCAGACAGAACGCAGCCAGGCGCGCACTGAAAAACGGATCCGCGACATTGAGCGCTATGTGACATCGGAACAATATGCGCTCAACCGCCGCTTCCGTGACCTGTAATCTGTCAGACGGAGAACAGTATGAAGTGGCCGGATAAACACACCCTGCTGCGGGCCGGAAAAACCGGCGCGCAGCTGTTAACCACCGCGGCACTGGCGGCGGCACCCAGCGGTATTGCCGCGGTGATTCTGAAATCGGTTACCCGTCCTGCTCTGCGCGGGGCGGCAATACTGGTACTGGAGCCTGTTATCCGTGCCGGTATGAAAAAAGTGATTGGCCGTTTTACACCGGAGAATTATGAAACGACTGCAAAATGAGCTGAGTGCCCTCGTCAACCGGGGGCTGGATCGTCATCTTCGTCTTGCCGTTACCGGACTGAGCCGCAGCGGCAAGACCGCCTTTATTACCTCGTTTGTTAATCAGCTGATGAATGTACAGAGCGGTGCGCGTCTGCCGCTGTTTTCGGCTGCCCGTGACGGGCGCATTCTCGGCGTGAAACGTATTCCGCAGCGGGACCTCGGGGTGCCGCGCTTTGCCTATGATGAAGGGCTGGCCTCGCTGTACGGCACACCACCGGACTGGCCGGTGCCGACACGCGGTGTCAGCGAAATCCGCCTGAAACTGCGTTACCGCACTCAGGACAGTTTGCTGCGTCACTTTAAAGAAACGTCCACGCTCTACCTGGAAATCGTCGATTATCCGGGAGAGTGGCTGCTGGATCTGCCGATGCTGGAACAGGATTACCTTACCTGGTCGCAGCAGATGAAAACCCTGCTCAAAGGTGAGCGGGGTGAATGGGCAGAGCCGTGGCTGGCACTGTGCCGTCAGCTTGATCCTGATGCGCCGGCAGATGAACAGCAACTGGCGGCCATTGCACAGGCGTATACCGATTATCTTCACCGCTGCAAAGCGGCGGGTTTTCACTTTATCCAGCCCGGTCGTTTTGTCTTGCCGGGGGATATGGCTGGTGCGCCGGGGCTGCAATTTTTCCCGTTTATCACCGACCTGATGCCCGACCCGTCCCGGCTCGCCAAAGCGGCGAAAAGCAGTGTGCTCGGCATGCTGCGCGATCGCTATCAGTATTATTGTGACCACGTGGTCAACGGTTTTTATAAGCACTATTTTCAGCATTTTGACCGCCAGATTGTGCTGGTGGATTGCCTGACCCCGCTCAACAGCGGGCCGCAGGCATTTACGGATATGCGTCTGGCACTGACTCAACTGATGCAGAGCTTCCATTACGGCAAACGCACACTATTACGCCGCTTGTTTTCCCCCTGTATCGACAAACTGCTGTTTGCCGCCAGCAAAGCGGATCATGTTACCGCCGATCAGCACGCCAATCTCGTGGCACTGCTTCAGCAGCTGACGCAGTCAGCCTGGCAGCAAGCCGCTTTTGAGGGGATTAAAATGGACTGCACCGGGCTGGCGTCAGTACAGGCCACGGAATACGGCATGGTGATGCATAACAGGGAAAAAATGCCCGCGCTGAAGGGCACCCGGCTGGCAGATAACACCTCGCTGACCTTTTATCCCGGCGAAGTACCGAAACGGCTGCCGGATGCAGACTTCTGGCAGCAGCAGGGGTTTCAGTTTGAATCCTTCCGGCCATTACCGATGCGGATGGATACGCCGCTGCCGCATATCCGGATGGACAGTGCGATGGAATTTTTACTGGGAGATAAACTGTCATGAGTGAGCCGATCAAATCCCGGATTGATTTTGAGGAAGCACCGCTGTCACCGCCGGTACAGGACACCATAAAACCGGCGCACCAGTTTGCGGATGATGACAGCATACAGTTTGAACGCACGGAATTCACGGCAGAACAGGCGTCAGACGGGGAAGCGGAAGCCCTGCTGATTCAGGCTCTGAAACCCCGGCGCAGTCTGTGGCGTAAACTGGTCTTTGTGGCGGGCGGCTTGCTGGGGATCAGCGCCGTCGCGCAACTGATTCAGTGGGTGAATGATGCATGGACAGGTAATGACTGGACAGCCCTCGGCGGCATTGCTGCCACCTTTCTGGTGCTGATTGCCGCTGCCGGATCGGTTATCACGGAATGGCGGCGTATGTACCGGCTGCGCCAGCGGGCCACAGAGCGCGAAGCGGCAGAGGAATTGCTGCAAAGTCACCGTATCGGCGACGGGCGTGCATTTTGTGAAAAACTGGCGAAACAGGCCAATATCCCGTCACACCATCCCGCGTTACAGCAATGGCAGAGCCTGTTACAGAGCAGCCATAATGACCGCGAAGTGGTGACGCTGTACAGTCAGATCGTTCAGCCGGTAACCGATGAACAGGCGCGCCGGGTGATCAGCCGTTTCGCGGCGGAATCTGCGCTGATGATAGCCGTCAGCCCGCTGGCACTGGTGGATATGGCCTTTATTGCCTGGCGTAATATCCGGCTGATCAACCAAGTCGCGGCGATTTACGGTATTGAACTGGGGTATTACAGCCGCCTGCGTCTGTTTAAACTGGTACTCCTCAATATTGCTTTCGCGGGTGCTTCCGAGCTTATCCGCGAAGTGGGGATGGACTGGCTTTCTCAGGACATCACTGCACGGTTATCCGCCCGTGCCGCACAAGGTATGGGGGCGGGGTTGCTGACTGCCCGTCTGGGGATCAAAGCGATGGAACTGTGCCGCCCGCTGCCCTGGACCGGAACGGATAAACCCAAACTGACGGATTTCCGTAAACAGCTGTTACAGCAGCTTAAACAGGCAGTCCCGAAAGGGAAGAGTGCGGAAAAATCCGCCCTGTAGCTGATAACCCTGCCGGATGCGCATTTTGTGATGTCATCCGGCTTTTTATGCAGAAATCCGTACCTGATCACTGTTTTTTTCATAACAATCCCGCTATGCTCCCTGCGGGTCGCTGTACCACCTCTCCGGCGCGGTTTGCCGTCCGCGCTGAATAAATCGTCGTTAACCGACTGACATATCTGTATTTTTATTGCCTTTTCACACGGAACTGTGGAGAAACACCGCAGGAACGCATTTATTGTGTCAACAAATCGTGACAGTTTTCATTTTATACCGTAAAATCAGTTTCAATTAACGGGAAAATAATAACTTAAGTGTAAATAGGATCGTAACGATGCGATTGGAAGTAATTTGCCAGGACCGAATCGGACTGACGCGGGAGTTATTGGATCTGCTGGTATTACAAAATATCGACCTCAAAGGCATCGAAATTGCCCGTAACGGCCGGATATACCTCAATTTTATGCAGATCGATTTTTCTGTGTTTCAGTCTCTGATGGCTGAGATCCGCCGGATTCAGGGCGTGGTGGATGTCAGAACTGTTCACTTTATGCCGTCTGAGCGCGAACAGCGCGCCATGTGGGCATTGCTCGAATCTCTGGAAGACCCGATTTTATCCCTCGACCTGCGCGGCAATATTGAACTGGCCAACAGCGCGGCACTCTCCCTGTTTGCCACTACCGAAGAGCGCATCCGTCAGCGCAACATCACTTACTATTTCAGCCAGTTCAACTTCACCCGCTGGATTGAGGATGATGAACCCGCGCCGTACAAGGAAAGTATCACACTCAAAGGCCGCTCTTATACCCTGAATGTGACGCCGATTAATTTTGACGAAAAAGATGACGCCTCTGCCACTATCGGTGCGGTTGTGCTGCTGCGCACCGTCAGTGAGAGTACCAGCGGGCAGAAGCGCCGCATGCAGGTGATGCATTCCGGCAGCTTTGATGATTTGGTGGCGAAAAGTGCCAAAATGCGCCATGTGGTCGAACAGGCACAGCGCATGGCAAAAATGGATTCCCCGCTGTTACTGGTCGGTGAAACCGGTACCGGGAAAGATGTGTTCGCCAAAGCCTGTCATCTCTACAGTGTACGCGGAAATCAGTCGTTCCTCGGGCTGAACTGCGCCTCGATGCCGGACGATGTGGTGGAAACTGAGCTGTTCGGTTATGCAGCCGGGGCTTATGCCAACAGCACCGAGCCGAAAAAAGGTTTCTTTGAGCAGGCTAACGGTGGCACCGTTCTGCTGGATGAAATCGCGGAAATGTCCCCGCAGATGCAGATCAAACTGCTGCGTTTCCTGAATGACGGTACATTTCGCCGTGTCGGGGAAGAGCATGAGGTGAAAGTGGATGTGCGGGTTATCTGTGCGACCCAGAAAAATCTGCTGGAACTGGTGAAGGAAGGCAAGTTCCGTGAGGATCTCTATTACCGCCTCAATGTGCTGACGCTGACCATTCCGCCGTTGCGTGAGCATCAGGAAGATATCCTGCCGCTGACCCGTGATTTCGTGAAACGTTTTTCCGAAGAGCAGGGCTGTGAGGAGCCGCGCCTTGCGCCGGAGCTGGGACAGTTCCTTTGTGCTTATCACTGGCCGGGCAACGTCCGTCAGCTGCGCAATGTGATTTATCAGGCACTTTCTTCGCTGGAAGGCTCGCTGCTGCGTCCGCAGGATATCGTTCTGCCGGAACTGGAAGCGGAAATCGGCTTCAGTGAGGATATCCTCAGCGGCTCGCTGGATGATATCACCAAACGGTTTGAGTGCTCTGTACTGACACGGCTTTACCGCCATTATCCGAGTACCCGCAAGCTGGCGAAACGCCTGAATGTCTCACATACCGCGATCGCCAATAAACTGCGCGAATACGGGCTGAGCCAGCGGCGCGGTGCGGCAAAAGACGATGAGGGTGAGGAGGCGTAGTTCCTTCCTCTGGTAAAAAATAACCCCGCGACCGTCACCGGCAGCGGAGTTTTTTTACCGATACGGGTAACTTATTTCAGTGCATTCAGCGCGCTGTCATAATCCGGCTCTTCGGTGATTTCACCGACCAGCTGGCTGTAAATCACCGTGTCGTTCTCATCCAGTACGATCACCGCACGGGCGCACAGACCGGCCAGCGGGCCGCTGCCGATACCGACACCGTAATTCTCACGGAATTCCGGATCACGCAGGGTGGAGAGCATCACCACATTCTCAATACCTTCCGCACCGCAGAAACGGGACTGTGCAAACGGCAGATCCGCGGAAATACATAACACCACGGTATTGGACAGTTTTGCGGCAGTTTCATTAAATTTGCGCACAGACGTGGCGCAGACACCGGTGTCCACACTCGGGAAAATATTGAGGATCTTACGCTTCCCGGCGAATTTGGTGAGCTGGACATCTGACAGATCATTAGCGACTAATTTGAATGGTACGGCTTTCTCACCGGCACGCGGAAGTGCGCCGTAAACCAGAACATCATTACCCTGAAGTTTTACTGTTTGTGTCATTTTTATCATCCTCTGAACGGGCTCATCATTATTGGTATCAAAAATACCTTGCAGGTGTATTCTCACCGGATATCGTTAATTAAAATGTAATATCCGGTTGTTGTGTTTCGGTAATCATCAGATAATCTATCGGTTTACCATTTTTAATACAAGGCGCGTGTTATGTTCAGGCCAGCAAAATTTTCCCGTTCCGCACTTCTTGCCGGGACGTTTTTCACTTTTTCTTCACTATTTTGTGCAACAGCGGCGGACATTCCGGCCGGAACACAGCTGGCAAAAGAACAATCGGTTTACCGGCATCTGAAGGATGAACCCGCGTCTCTGGATCCGATTAAAGCGGTCGGACTGACCGAAGCCCAGATCCTGCGTGATTTATTTGAAGGACTGACCAGCCAGGGGGCGGACGGCAAACCGGTACCCGGTGTCGCACTCTCCTGGGAGACGCGCAACAATCAGGTGTGGACATTCCGCCTGCGTGACGATGCCCGCTGGTCAGACGGCTCACCGGTAACGGCACAGGACTTTGTCTACAGCTGGCAGCGGCTGGTGAACCCGGAAAACCTCTCTACCTTTGCCTGGTTTGCACCTCTGGCCGGGATTAAAAATGCGCAGGCGATTATCGACGGCAAAATGCTGCCGGACACCCTCGGTGTTGAAGCCGCTGACAACCGGACACTTCGGGTCACGTTAGACCGTCCTGTGCCGTACTTCCCGAGCTTAGCGGCAAACTTCAGCCTTTTCCCGGTACATCGCGCCACGGTGGAGAAATACGGTGACAACTGGATTCGTAGCGGGCATCTGGTCGGTAACGGCGCGTTTGTTCTGCATGACCGCGTGGTGAATGAAAAAATTGTCCTGACACCCAATAAGCATTACTGGGATCACAAACACACAGTACTGATATCGGTCACCTTTGTGCCGATTAACCATGAATCTCAGGCCACCAAGCGCTATCTGGCCAATGATCTGGATATCACGGAATCGTTCCCGAAAAATCAGTATCAGAAACTGAAAAAGGCGATCCCCGATCAGATTTATATCCCGGATCAGCTCGGCACCTATTATTACGCCTTTAACACGCAGCGGGCACCGACAAACGACCCGCGTGTGCGGCAGGCGCTCTCCATGACCATTGACCGTGCGGTGATCGCAGAGAAGGTTCTGGGTACGGGCGAAAAACCGGCCTGGCATTTCACGCCGGATGTCACTGCCGGGTTTACACCGGAGCCGGGCCTGTACCAGAAATTTACACAGGATGAGCTCGACAGCCAGGCAAAAACCCTGCTGGCCGCTGCCGGTTACGGTCCGCACAATCCGCTGAAATTATCCCTGCTGTATAACAGTTCGGAAAACCATCAGAAAATTGCCATTGCCATCGGGTCGATGTGGAAGAAAAAACTGGGTGCGGAAGTGAAACTGGTCAATCAGGAATGGAAAACCTATATCGACAGCCGCAATACCGGTAATTTTGATGTGATCCGTGCTTCCTGGGTCGGGGATTACAACGAACCATCAACCTTCCTGTCTCTGCTGACCAGCACACACAGCGGCAATATCGCACAATATCACAATGAAAAATATGACGCTCTGCTGAAAACCGCCGCGCTGGAAACGGATGACAGCGCCCGTAATACCGACTATAACGACGCGGAAAAACTGCTGGCGGAAGACATGCCGATAGCACCAATCTATCAGTACACCAACGGTCGTCTGATAAAACCGTGGCTGAAGGGATATCCGGTCAATAATCCGGAAGATGTGGCATACAGCCATAATCTCTATATTATTAAACACTAAGCCTGCTTCGGGCGCCTGCTGCGGACGGCGGCAGGCACCGGCTGAACACACTCAGCTGCTGTTTTCACGGACAATGGGGAGAGACGCATGAGCGCTTTGTACGGATCCGCTTTTCAGGGAACAGATCCCATCTGCCGGGTGCAGTTTGACGGAGAGGGCGGTTGCACGCCGGTGGACGTCAATGCGGTTGCCGGGATAAAACAGCCGGTATGGCTGCATCTGGACTATCTTTCCGGCGGCAATCAGCGTTGGCTGTGTGAAACGGAACTGCTGCCGCCGCAGGCGCGTGACGGGCTGACGAAAGAGGTGATCCGCCCGCGGGCCGTCCGTATCGGTGAAGGTGCATTAATAACCCTGCAAACCATCAATAACAATGACGGCGACCGGCCGGATCAGCTGGTGGCTTTCCGTATCTGGATCTGCGGCAGTTATATTATTTCCACCCGCCACCGTAAAGTACATTCCATTCAGACCATTCAGGATGACTTACAGAACGGGGAAGGGGTAAAAAATACCGGCGAATGGCTGGCGGAAGCGGCATTTTGTATCACCGATGAAGTGGCGGATTTTATTGAAGATCTGCACGATACCCTGATTGATATGGAAGATGCGATACTCGATCAGCATATTCCGGCACGCGGGGAGCTGGCGTTGCTGCGCAAACAACTGATTGTACTGCGCCGCTACATGGCACCGCAGCGGGATGTGTTTTCCCGGCTGGCCTCCGAGCGTTACACCTGGCTCTCAGATCAGGACAGACACCAGCTGACCGATATCAGTGACCGTCTGGGACGGATTATTGACGATATTGACGCCTGTATAGCACGGACATCGGTTATCTCGGATGAAATTACTAATATGATGGCGGATGCCATGAACCGGCGTACTTACACGATGTCGCTGCTGGCAATGGTCTTTCTGCCGACAACCTTTCTGACCGGATTGTTCGGGGTCAACCTCGGCGGGATTCCGGGAGGGGATTTTCCGTTTGCCTTCAGTTTGTTCTGCGTGGGGCTGGCGGGTGTTATCGGATTTGTTGCCTGGTGGTTACGTAAGAGTAACTGGTTGTAAAAACGTGCATTTTTATATGATTTTACGTAGCGGACTTGAGATATATCAAGAAATGCAGCGCCCGGTTAGGGCACTATTACTCCCGCAGGTGAATACAACGTTGAGCGATGAACGTTGTGCTCCATAATTGTAGTTTTTCTCATATTGAGTTCTTATACAGAATATTGACCATTATCATGCCGGTGTATTTTATACATCGGTTTTTTTTTGCCTGAAACAAACCCGCCAATATTCAGGCCGTGCCTTCCGTGGCACGGCACTATAACAGCGCGATTATTTCACTTCCGTCACATCCAGACGCAATTCTGTGAAATCCGGGCTTTCGCGGTCATCATCCTCATCATCCCATACCGGCTGAACCGGCAGAGTTTCGCGGTCAAATGCAAGATCACCGCCATCGACGACCTCACTGCCGTGATGGATAGATTTGAAATCGAATAGTTCAGTGTCACATAAATGCGATGGCACGACATTCTGGGTAGCGCGGAACATGGTTTCAATCCGGCCCGGGTAGCGTTTATCCCAGTCACGCAGCAGATCTTTTATCACCTGCCGCTGGAGGTTCGGCTGAGAGCCGCACAGGTTACACGGAATGATCGGGAACCCTTTGGCTTCGGCGAAACGCTCAATGTCTTTCTCGCGGCAATAGGCCAGCGGGCGGATGACCACATGTTTACCGTCATCACTCATCAGCTTCGGCGGCATGCCTTTGAGTTTTCCGCCGTAAAACATATTCAGGAACAGAGTTTGCAGAATATCGTCACGGTGATGTCCGAGGGCGATTTTTGTTGCACCCAGTTCAGTCGCGGTACGGTACAAAATCCCCCGGCGCAGACGGGAACACAGGGAGCAGGTGGTTTTCCCTTCCGGAATTTTCTCTTTCACAATTCCGTAGGTATTTTCTTCGACGATTTTGTATTCAACACCCAATTTTTCCAGGTATTCCGGCAAAATATGCTCAGGGAAACCCGGCTGTTTCTGATCGAGATTCACAGCCACCAGGGAAAAACGGATTGGGGCGCTCTGCTGCAGGCTCTGCAGAACAGAAAGCAGGGTGTAACTGTCTTTGCCGCCGGACAGGCAAACCATAATGCGGTCGCCGTCCTCAATCATATTAAAATCTGCGATCGCTTTGCCGGTATGGCTGCGCAGGCGTTTTTGCAACTTATTGATGTTGTACTGTTCTTTCGGTGTATTCATGTCTTACTGTTCTTAACGGGTTTGGCTGGTGCCTGTGTCAGGCCGGCCGCACGGCAACGGAAATCTGAAATAAGGACGCAATGATAGCAGAAGGACGGGGGATTCGGATACGTATCGATTAAAAAGGATGACAGCCCGGAACGGCATGATCCGGGATGACGGGGACGGGCTGTTGGTTCTTTCTGGCGTGGTTATCTTTTACTGCGGGTTTTACCCCTTCCTCTGTTCTTCATATCAATCGTGATCATGTCACAGTCAGTTTCCTGACTCTTTTTTTCTTTATAATTCAGTGTATTCAGTTGATTATTTGTTTCGATACAATCAATAAAGAAGCTTTTGACATCGACATCAAATAAAAAAGAGAGCTGTAACAGCGTGCTGGCTCTTATATTAGTAACACCCTGCTCATAACGGGATATCTGCTGCTGACTTAATCCTAATAATTCGGCCAGTGCTTTGCCGGAAAGACCGGATGATTTCCGTTTTCTCATAATTTGCTGACCGATAAAGAGACTGATTTCTCTCTCATTCATACGCGATGCCCTTAAATAAAATGCTGTGTGTAATCTTAAATATGTTAATTATGTTTATATTGTTCAAATGTTCCCAGATAGCTGCCATCAGTATAAGAATTAAAGTGATTTGACATATGAGATAGTAATTTTTTTGAATCCGGATCTCTGTTTAAAATAAATAATACTCTGTGTATGAATTTTTCCGGTGATATATTAAAGACACGCAGTATTAATATCAGTGTATCCAGCGGAATAGCACTGTCACCATTCTCATAACGGGATATTTGCTGCTGTGATAGCTGTATTATTGTACCTAATTCATAGCCGGTGATACCTTTTGATTTTCGTAAAATTTTAATTTCCTGGCCTATAACTGCATGAAGTTCCTTTTTAAAGACCTGGTGTTGACAACTAAGTGCGTGGCAATTATCGGGCTGCATAAAGATACCATCAGGACGTCATTAAACTAAACGTATATTTTAAATACCATAATAGAAAGTGTCTGTAAGGTAAAAACAGTATATTGCGCATAATATGCAAGCCTTATATTAGTTGTCAATAAATAAAATCCGCAATAAAAAGGGACAAAAAATAGAAAGTAAAATTTAAAACTGGAAATATACAGATAGTGCAACGGGCACAAGAAAGGGCAATACTGAAATGAGGGGTTGTGTAACAAGTTGATTTTTAAATGAAAATAAAACATCTGATTAACGAGGGGGTAAATAACACCTCTCTGTTGTAGCAATACGCATCTGCTGGGTTTTTCAGTGAGGTGACTGATACGATGATATTCTTTTTATAATTATTATAATTGAATATATCAACTTTTTCGCCACTCACAGCATAAATTGCAGTTAATTACGCTGCAATAAGCAAGATAAATGGCGTTGTTGTATGTATGTTCAGACAACGATTCTCATCAGAAAATGATGTGTGATTGTGAAAATAAGGTATACGCGTCATGATTGAAAAGATGAAGGCAAAAGTATCAATATCTTTAGTGTTTGTTACGTAACATTTTGTTTTTATTTACTTTTAAGTCTCATAATTAATGAGGAAATATCTTTTATTTCATTGTGTTAATGGCAATATTCTTTATTTGTTGTTTTGAACTGAATTCAATACATACCAGAGGGGATTATTTATCAAAAATGATAATTCGTTATAAGCAGGAGAAATCAAACGCTTGTTTGTATCAAAAGGAAAACAACTGCAACAGTAATGTAACATTTGAGGTGATAATAATAATAACCTGATATATTATTCGTTATTACCTTCTGTTACTCATTTCAGGCACCGGTGAGTACTGCCTGAATATATATCATGACTGACAACATACCCTGATGGCAGTCATGATAGCGACTAAAATTTAAGCGTGTTTTTGCATGATGGTATTGAATGTTTTTACAACCAGCAGATTACCGTTTTTCAGCGCAGCATAATTTTCCTTTATTTCTGATGCGGCGTATTCGCGGATTTCATTATTCAGATAGTTAATCAACTCAGCGTTGCATTCCTTGTTTGATTTATCCAAAGAAGAAAAAGGTGTGCTCAGATCTTTATTATCTTCAATCAGTCGCTGAAGAAGTGATTTATCTGCAGCCCGTTCAAAATACTGGCCAACGGTAATAAACCGCTCAAGGCTGGTCAGCTTCATAACCATCAATGTTAATCTGGTGCATACAGAATAAACAGTCTTATTACTGACAGACATACTTACCTCATTTACGAAAATCATATGATTTATACTGCTATGAAGGTTTACAGTATTTGCCCTTTTTTAAAAGGTAGAATAATCTGAATGTTGCACAGAATAATAAAATTATACCAATACAGATTACGTATTAATGCGTAAAATGCGTTTTTCCACACAGAGCTATCATCAAAAGGGATAACAGAATGACCAGAAAAATAGTGAGCTTGTTTATATTGCTGCTTTTGTCCGGATGTGGTTCATCTGGTACACAACCGGAAAAATATGAAAGGAATAAGGACGATCCTTATAAAAACAGCACAATAAATACTATCCGTGAAAATCAGGAGATTTACAGGGAACAGCTGAGAACAAAAGGGATTTGGTAAGTGAGGGACGGGTGCAGGAGAAAAAATTTGCTGTCAAAACGGATAAGGACTATGAAAATATCCGGCAAACACGTACTTTCTGAAGAGAGTCAAAACCTGACGGAGGTAATTCATGGCGGATATTTCAGATAAACAGGAATATAGCGGCACCCGGTTTGAAAAAGCGGATTTCAGTGACCGGACAATCCGTGATGTGGTATTTGAGGACTGCACATTTATCCGCTGTGATTTCAGCTCAGCGGTTGTGCAGCAGTGCCGTTTTACGGACTGTGTGTTTGATCAATGTAATATGAGTTTACTGGCGGTTCCGGAAACCCAGTTTTCCGGTACTGAATTTACCGGCACGAAAATGATTGGTATTGACTGGACAAAAGCGTATTGGCCGACGTTTGATTTTTATTCTCAGTTGGTGTTTAAAGCGTGTATTTTAGACAGTAATAACTTTTTTGACCTCAGATTGCATGAATCTCACTTTGAATCCTGCCGGATCCATAATGCGGATTTCAGACAGACTGAGCTGAATAAATCCGTTATACAGGACTGTGATTTAACTGATACCCTGTTTATGCACACCAATCTGGAAGGTGCGGATTTTACCGGCTCTCACTCTTTTTATATCGATGTCCGTGAAAACAAAACCGCCAAAGCCACATTTTCCGCATACGAGGCCCTGAATCTGCTGCGGGTGCTTGATATCCGTCTGGCTGATTAAATCGTGCGGAACCGGGCAGATACGCCGGATATCTGCGGAATAAAGCGTATAATTACGCAGTAACAGCTTCATCAAATCTGATTTTGATGAATAAAGCGACAGTAAGGCTTCTGGTCACTTGCCGGTCTTTGGTATGATCGGTAATAAGTAACGCAATGTATACGGGCGGGGCAATGAGAAAATTTTTTATATCAGGGATTATGGCTGCATTATTATCCGGCTGTGCGGGTACGGGAAGTAAAACACCGGAAGCACCATGGGGCTTTACATGGGGGCAGACGCCCGCAGAATTAAAAGCGCTGAACCTCGATGATTTTGACTGCACCACAACCCGTGACGGCGGGCAGTTATGCAGCTCACTGGCATCACCGGATGTTGAAAAGCAATTCTTTATGACGGTCTTTTCACCGGAAGGGCAGAAGCTAAATGCGATATCCCGCTTTGGTGTCTGGAGCCATGATCAGGCCGTATTACTGAATGAATATGATAAAGTAAATGCGGAAATGGAAAAAATCTACGGCAAACCGGCCGGGATAAATGAAGAATATGACCGTAAAACACCGTTCCTGGCAAAGGTTGCCAAAGGAAAAATCGGGCAGTTTAAGCGCAAATATGAATCAGAAGATACCGACGTTGTGGTGGGGGTGGTCAGCAATGCCAACCTGGTACAGATAAATGATGAAAAAGATGTCACTTATACTGTACTGACCATGTATACACTGAAATAAACAGGTACTTGCGGTGCTGAATATTATCACTATGATTCAGCACCGTGCCTTCCTTATTCACCCGGGTATGGTAACCCGGTGCCATCAGCATATTTCCTGACACGCCCGGTAAAAGAGTGTGATCAGTTTCGCTTAATGCCATCCGTTGCTGATTTTTGATACAGCAAAAAAATAGCCTGTGGTATCCCTTTTATCAGTTTTTTTATTTCAAAGAGGATTATCAATGAAATTTATTAATCGTTACAGTGCTATTGCACTGGCTGTGGGTATGTTGTCACTGAATATGCCTGCTCAGGCTGAGACTGTTTCCCTGAATGCCGCCGCAGCACCGCAGGCCGTGACAGAAATAGCGGTGTTACAGCAGGGTCAGTGGGACAGTTTTAATAAACAGCGCCTGGATACCATGATCGCCAAAGCAAAACAGTCACCGGCACATACCTATTATGCGGTGTTTGATTTTGATAACACCACGGCATTTCTGGATATTGAAGAAGCGGTGATGATTTATCAGCTTGAGCACCTGTTATTTGCCATGACACCGCAGGAACTGAAATCCGTTATTTTCAAAGATATTCCGGCCGGAAATTTTTCTGCTGAGTTCAACAATAAAGACGGTAAACCGGTCAATATTGAGAAGGTCGGTGCCGATATTCTGGAAAGCTACCAATGGCTGTATAACAATTATGATGGCCTGAAGGGTGATAAGCCGCTGTCCGAAATCAAAAAATCACCGCACTATCAGAATTTCATCACCAAAATGCGCTATTTATATGCGGCAATCGGCGGCACTTTTGACCATGCCGTTTCCTATCCGTGGGTGACCTATTTATTTATGAATATGACACCGGAGCAGGTTGCGGATATTACCGCGAAAACGATTGAATGGCAGAAATCAGAGCCGGTTGAGGGGGTGGTATGGGAAAGCCCTGAATCGTTACCGGGACAGGCGGGTATTGTTGAAATTGACTGGCACAATGGCTTCCGTCTGGTACCGGAAATGCAGGATCTGTATCAGGTGCTGCAAAAATCGGGTATTGATGTCTATGTGATTTCCGCATCGAACCTGGAAGTGATTAAATCGATTGTCACACAACCGCCGTATTCCGTTCCGGAATCTCAGGTGTTTGCCATGCATTTACTGCGCACCAAAGATAATAAGCTGACATCCGATCTGGATCCGGTTTATCCGCAGACGCAGGGTAAAGGGAAAACAGAGACTATCCGCAAGTTTATTCAGGATAAATATGCCGGTAAAGGGCCGTTATTAGTCGCGGGTGACAGTGAAGGCGACCAGAATATGATGTCCGACTTCCCGGATACGGAGGTGGTGCTGATTATTAACCGCTTGCGTTCGCCGGATACCCTTATCGGGCAGTTATCAAAACAGGCGGTTAAGGAACACGGTCAAAAGGACGCCAACGTATTATTGCAGGGACGTAATGACAGCACCGGTGTATTTGTGCCGTCACAGCTTCATACCCCGTTGGGGGCAAAAGAAGGGCGGGCATTAAAATAACAACATCGGCTGTCAGTTTAAGGAAATACTGATAACCCCGGCCGGTAATACACACTATGATACTAAACAGTTATCATTGCAGGGAATTCAGAAGGATATGGATAAATATATTGTGTGTTATGAAGGTCTGGGGTTAACCGGCTCGGTATTATTCCGCAGCCAGGTGGCCATTAATACCGATATCAGCAGAACGGAGGCGGAGCGTTTTATCGCACTGTTCAATAATGCGGCTGCGTCAGATGCGGCAAAGCATAATATTAATGCGGCACGTTATGTCATCGTGAATATCTGCAAATTATAACAATAAAAATACGGCGGGATGACCGCCGTATTTTTATTTCAGGCTAAGGTCAGTGTATGGGTCATGGCACAATGTTCAGTAAATGCCTCATCATGGCTGACCAGTAATAATGCCCCTTTATAACTGCGCAGCACATTTTCCAGTAATCGCCGGGAATCGAGATCCAGATGATTGTCCGGTTCATCCAGCAATAAAATATCCGGCAGAGGTTCGGATAATGTTAATGCCAGCAGCGTGACTTTCAACTGCTCACCGCCGCTTAATTGTGACAGCGGAATTAACCCCTTATCCCCCCGGATCCGTAATGCACCAAGATGGGTGCGCCAGGTTTGTGCCGGAATGGCCGGGTCAAATTCACACAGTGCTTCTGTGACCGGCAGGGCTTTATTCAGCAGCGCCAGGTGTTGATCCAGATAGCGTAAGCGGCCGTGCAGGGAGTAATCCCCGGATTTTGCAGTAAGCAAACCTGCCAGCACTTTCAGTAATGTGGATTTTCCGCAGCCGTTGCGCCCGGCAATATGCCAGTGCTCACCACCGGAAATGGTCAGTGACAGCGGCTCTTGCGTACCAAACGGTAAAAGCAGATCACGGGCGTTAATTCGCACCCGTTTTTGCTCTCCGGTATAATTAAAAGCCAGCATTTGCGGGGTGATATGCTGTATTTTCTCATTCACTTCCCGGCGCTGACTGTCCAGCTGAGTCATAACACGCTCATGACGACCGGTTATTTTTGATTGCTGCTTCTCCGCTTTATTCTTTTTCATATCCAGCAGCAGCGCAGAGGAGGAGCCGGATGAACGCACTTTCTCACCCTGACGGCGGCGCTGTGCTTTCTTTTCCAGTGCGCGCTGCAACGCCGTTTTTTCTCTGTTCAGCTGCGATTGTAACTGCTTCTCCTCACTCTGTAATGCGCTGAGCTGAAAGGCTTTCTGCTCCGCATAATGGGTGTAATTGCCGCCGTACTCGTCCAGTGCGGACGGCGTGAGTTCAAAAATCCGCTGCATGGTGTCGAGCAAACGGCGATCGTGGCTGATCACCAGTGCGCCGGCCGGGTGATTCCGCAGTTGCTCACTCAGCCAGCCGCGTCCGGCGGCATCCAGATGGTTTCCGGGTTCATCGAGTAACAGGAAGGCGTGCGGCTGCAAAAAGGCGCGGCAGAGTGCCAGCCGGGTTTGCTCACCGCCGCTCAGGTTTGTGCAGAGGGTCTCCACCGGGAGATGTGCCAGTTGTGCGCTTTCCAGCAGGGATTGCTGCTGTCGCGGCATATCCCATTTGTCCGCCAGAAAATCATAATCCTCTGCGGTGGCAGTGCCGTCCTCTGTGCGGCGCAGTGCAGCCTGAATTTCTGCGGTTCCGAGCGCATCTGCCAGTGTGATGCCGGAAAGGCGGGTCAGCTGCGGTACGTAATAAAACGGTACCTGCCAGCTGACCGTGCCGGTTGCCGGGTGCCGTTGCTGCGCGAGCAGCGACATCAGTACGGATTTGCCGCGCCCGTTATGACCGGTCAGCCCCTGAACCTGACGGGTTAATGTGCCGCTGATGTTGTCAAACAGCGGAATATCGTTAAATGTCACTGATAAGTGAGAAAAATGGCATTGTACGGACATACAAAAGCTCCTGAATAAACAGGGGCAGGCGGATATGCCGGATAAAAAAGAAAACGATGATGAGGATAGCTGCCTGCCCGATATCAAAACAGCGCATTCGTAAAAATGCGGATGATACAGCAATGGGATTCAGGCAATTAAATCATGTCGGCAGACATCCTCAGGGGAAATGAACTGCGGCAATGGTGTCAAATAAAAGCAGAGTTGTAAACCCCCGGTTTCCGGGATTTCCGCAGAGTACGCAGGAATGATTTTTTCACGGAATGTTACTGTCAATCGCCGGTATTTTCGTTATTCTGTCCGGCCTTGATATTTTTTATTTTCCGGCAGCGGAAATTCAGCAACAGGATGGGTTATGAGTTCAGCAGAAACGGTATATCAGGTTGATCAGAAACGCAGAATTATCACCTGTATCATTACATTCTTTGTGGTTATTGTGCTTTATATCGCACTGGCGTACTTATTCCAGACACGGATGCCGGGCGTGGCTGCCGCGCTGGGCCTGACGGTGTATGTCTATATCGCGCAGTTCCCGGTAATTAAAGTGTACGGTGATAAACTGACGTCCAAAATTGCGGTCGGTAAAGTGGTCTCTATGCCGTTTGACGGCGGTCATTTTTCCCTGCAGGAAGTGAAGGGGCTGAAAGCGTTAATGGTCTCTTTCTCCGCGGATTCTTATATCCTGAGCTATCATCCGGCAAACAGCCGCCGTGTCCGTATTGTCGGGCCGACACTGAAAAAAGAACAGTTGAAAGCGATTTTTGACGCCATTCCGGCACAGTCAAAACGTGCATTATAATGCGGTAATCCGGTTCCCGTACTTCCCGTGATAATCCCATGTGTTACCATGGTCACACTTTTCTGCTCAAAAGCTGTATCGATACAGCTTTTCTTTACGGGGGACCATAATGACTGAAGCCCTGTCACGAAATCAAGCCTGGTTGCGGGTGATGGTACTTGCGGTGGCGGCATTTGTATTTAATACCACTGAGTTTATTCCGGTTGCGCTGCTGAGTGATATCTCGGCGGGCTTTGCAATGCAGCCCGCCGAGACCGGACTGATAATCACCATTTATGCCTGGGTGGTGGCATTGACGTCGCTGCCGCTGATGCTGCTGACGGCGCGTATTGAGCGGCGCAAATTGCTGCTCTGGCTGTTTACTGTGTTTGTGGTTAGTCACATCGTGTCCGGGTTGGCACAACGTTTTGATGTGCTGGTGATCAGCCGGATCGGTGTGGCGCTGGCGCATGCGGTATTCTGGTCGATCACGGCGTCTCTGGCTGTCAGAGTGGCACCGCCCGGTAAAAAATCCCAGGCACTGGGACTGCTGGCGACCGGGACAGCGCTGGCAACCGTGCTGGGGCTGCCGATAGGCCGTGTTATCGGGCAGTGGGTCGGCTGGCGGATGACGTTCTTCTGTATCGGTGGCCTGGCGCTGATCACCATGGCGGCAATGGCGCGTTTTCTTCCGCTGCTGCCGAGTGAGCATTCCGGCTCCCTGAAAAGTATTCCGGTTCTGTTCAGACGGCCTGCGTTAGTGGGGATTTTTGTGCTGACCGCGATTGTGGTCACCGGGCATTTCACGGCTTATAACTATATTGAGCCGTTTGTGCAGACCGTTGCCGGGAAATCACAGGATTTCGCCACGCTGTTTCTGCTGATTTTCGGTGCTGCGGGGATCATCGGCAGTGTGATTTTCAGCCGTTACAACACCCGGCTGCCGCTGCTGTTTCTGCCTGCGGCGATAACATTACTGACAGTGTGCCTGATGCTGCTGCTGACCAGCCGCGTGACCGATACCGCGCTGATTATCCTCGGGGTTGTCTGGGGGATCGGTATGATGTGTACTGCGCTGGGGTTACAGGTCAAAGTGATTGATTTATCACCGGATGCCACCGATCTGGCGATGTCTGTTTATTCCGGCATTTTTAATATCGGTATCGGTGGCGGAGCACTGCTCGGTAATCAGGTGATTATTCATATGGGAATGGAACAGATAGGCTATGCCGGGGCGGTATTTGCGGTGGCGGGTGTGATTATCTCACTGTTTGTTTTCAGCCGTTACCGGACGTTGTTTATACAAAGGCCGAAAGCGGAGAGCCGTATTACCTCGCATAATCCGTCATAAATTAATCCTATCCCGCACCGTTTCGCTGCGGGATTTTTTTTCTGATTTCTTTATAATATCCGCCTTACTGGCTGATAACGATATGAACGGGTGATTTATGAATGGTTTATTGTGGCTGACGCTGGCCGTGGGCGCGGAAGTGGTGGCGACCTCAATGTTACGGGCGGCGGACGGTTTTACCCGGCTGATACCGTCGGTCGTGGTGGTGATCGGCTATTGTGTGTCGTTCTGGGCGCTGTCTCAGGTGGTGCGGATGATGCCGCTGGGGATTGCGTATGCTATCTGGTCCGGGTTGGGTATTGTGATTGTCTCTGCCGCCGCTTATTTTATCTATCACCAGAAACTGGATTTACCCGCAGTTATCGGGATGGCTCTCATTATTGCGGGTGTATTAGTGATAAATTTATTCTCGAAAAGCAGTGTTCACTGAGCTGCGTCCGCAGCTATGAGGCCATAATCATGATATCAGTTCCCTTTTTCCGCCGCCCGGGGCGGGTATTGTGCAGTGTTATTGTTGCGGCGGCAGCGTTTGCCGCCGGTTGCAGCAGTTCACCGGACACGGTGCAGCAAAAGCAGATCCCGCGCTACCAGCAGCCGTTAATTGATTTAACCGAAGATGCCCGGGCCAGCTGCAGCTATGCGGGCGGAACGCCGTCACTTATCCGCGAATTGAACGGCGCACAGACTCCGGGCTGTCAGTTTGCCAACGGCAAACGCTGCCGCCAGCAGTCACTGCTTGCCGGAAGTTGCGGGTCGGTATTATAAATGCGTTTTGAACAGCTGCGTTATGATGACGCAGCTGTTATTGACTGAGTCAGATCAGAACAGACGTCGCGGCTGTTTGCGGTGAATGAACTGGGATAATAATACCAGCGCACTGACAAGCAGATACACAGCAAAGATCCCGATAAGCCACTGCGGCATATCCAGTTTCAGGAATACCCACTGCTGAACGGCACAGTCACCGGACGCCTCAAACACTGACGGCAGCCAGGTATTGAGCGGCAGCCATTCCGGGAAATTCACAAAGAAATCACAGGTATTGAACGGGGACGGGTAGAGCTGGATCATGGTGTGTTCCCATGACAGCTGTAATCCGGCAATGCCGCTGTAAATCCACAGGGCTATAGCCAGCCAGCGGATGATAACGCTGCGCGGTGCTATCCAGCCGAGGAATCCGGCAAACGCAATGCCCAGAACAGCAATACGTTCATAAATACACATCACACACGGCTGTAATCCCATTCCGTGCTGAAAGAACAGGGCGATACCGTCGAGTGCCAGTGCGGAGATCATCAGTAAAAACCATGCACTGCGGCCCCGCGAACACGCATAAAGATAAGTCAGCATAATTGTATCCGGGTTATCCGATTAATAAGAAACAGATTAACTAACGCAGCGACTGTACGATAAAAAATACAGCAGCGCACCCCTTTTCCGCATTTACGGCGGGCAGAAACAAAAAAACCGGAATAACACGGTTATTCCGGTTAGTACAGTGTAAAAAGGTAGTTACGGCAGTGTGATCATACCATTTGCCGCCATCCATTCTGAAACCGGTACCAGCCACAACTCAACACCGAAGAAACCGACCAGTGTCATCACAATGGTGTAAGGCAGCGCCATGATCACCATTTTTCCGTAGGAAAGCCGGATCAGCGGTGCCAGTGCGGACGTCAGCAGGAACAGGAATGCCGCCTGACCGTTCGGTGTCGCCACTGAAGGCAGGTTTGTCCCGGTATTGATAGCAACAGCCAGATATTCATACTGGGTATAGGATACCAGTCCGGCTTTCATTGCCGTCATTGCCTCATTGATATACACCGTGCCGACAAAGACGTTATCGGAGACCGCCGAGAGCAGGCCGTTGAACAGATAGAACAGCGACAACTGCGACGAAGGATCGGAACTGAGGACAAACTGAATAAACGGTGTGAATAATTTCTGGTCAACAATTACCGCGACAACAGAGAAGAACACGGTCAGCAGGGCGGTAAACGGCAGTGCTTCCTCGAAAGCCTCTCCCAGCGCATGCTCCTCGGTGATCCCGCAGAATGCCGTTGCCAGGATAATCACCGATAAACCGATCAGCCCGACTTCGGCGAGATGCAGGGCCAGAGCAGTGATCAGCCAGATACCGATAAGGCCCTGAACAATCAGCTGCATTTTTTCCTGTTTGGTCCGGCGTGCTGCGGATTTTTGTGCATTATCCTCGAGTACGGCTCTGACTCGTTCCGGCAGTTCCGCACCGTAACCGAACAGCTTAAACCGTTCCACCAGGTAACAGACCAGCAGACCACAGACAAACACCGGAATCGTCACCGGTGCCATACGCAGGAAGAAATTCACGAAATCCCATCCGGCATGTTTGGCAATAATCAGGTTCTGCGGCTCACCTACCATCGTCATCACGCCGCCGAGAGCGGTACCGATACCGGCATGCATCATCAGGCTGCGCAGAAAGGCACGGAACTGATCCAGTGTCTGGCGCATTTCGCTGCTGTCGATAAATTCATCATCACTGAGCGTCACCGTTTCTTTTCCGGAAGAAGCATACTGATGATAAATCGCATAAAACCCGACAGATACACTGATTACCACGGCGATCACCGTCAGTGCATCCAGAAATGCGGATAAAAATGCACTTGCCAGACAGAACGCAAGTGAAAGCGCGCGTTTGGAGCGGATAGACAGAAGCAGTTTGGTGAACAGAAATAACAGCAGCTGCTTCATAAAGTAAATACCGGCAACCATAAAGATCAGCAGCAGGATAACCTCCAGGTTATTCATAATCTCATGACTGATTTGTGCCGGAGAGGTCATGCCGATCAGTACCGCCTCAATCGCCAGCAGGCCGCCGGGTTGCAGCGGATAGCATTTCAGTGCCATCGCAAGGGTGAAAATAAACTCAATAACCAGCAGCCAGCCGGCGGTAAAAGGGTCAATAAAGAAGTAAACAACCGGATTTATAATTAAAAAAAGAATAATAGCAAGCTTGTACCAGTCAGGGGAGTGACCCATGAAGTTCTTCAGGAAGGCCTGCCGCATTGATATTTCCATTATTGCTGTGTGTCCTCCGCAGGGGGTGAAAAGATAATCCGCGTATAACTACAGTGCTTTATACTACGCCGGTATTCTGAATTTATTAAGAATTTAAATCAACTGATGGTCACCGTCCGCACTATCATGATTTATGACCGGACTCACTCTTTCGCAAGCGGATTGCTATATCGCGGCATCACATTCTGTTATCATCCGGATAATTGGAAGGTTAATTGTTTTGGACGAAGTCATCTATGGTCATCAAGGCGCAGAGCCCTGCGGGGTTTGCAGAAGAGTATATTATTGAAAGTATCTGGAATAACCGTTTTCCGCCGGGATCCATTTTACCCGCAGAGCGTGAGTTATCTGAACTGATTGGTGTGACCCGGACAACGCTGCGTGAAGTCTTACAGCGCCTTGCCAGAGATGGCTGGCTGACCATTCAGCACGGTAAACCGACAAAAATTAATAATTTCTGGGAAACATCCGGACTGAACATCCTGGAAACCATTGCCCGTCTCGATCACGAAAGCGCGCCGAAACTGATTGAGAATCTGCTGGCGGCACGGACCAATATTGCATCTATTTTTATCCGTACTGCGTTTCGTAATAATCCGGAAAAGTCACTGGAAATTCTCAGTCAGGAAAATGAGCCGGATGATAATTCCGATGCGTTCAGCCAGTATGATTATGATGTATTCCGTGGTCTGGCATTTGCGTCCGGTAACCCGATTTACGGCCTGATCCTCAACGGGCTGAAAGGGTTGTACACCCGTGTCGGCCGCTTCTATTTCGCAAGCCCGGAAGCCCGTAAACTGGCGCGGAATTTTTATCAGCAACTGACCGGCCTGTGCCGTGAAAAAGCCTATGATAAAGTGCTGGATTGTGTCCGCAGCTACGGCAAAGAGAGCGGTACTATCTGGCAGACCATGCAGAGTGGTATTGCACAGGATTTGAATCCGCAGTAATACAGGCGGACAGGATGAAAAACCGGCTCAGAGCCGGTTTTTTGTTATGTGCGGGCCAGTGCCTGCAATATTGCGGGTGACTGTGTCCAGAGCAGGGAGCCGCCTTCTTCCGCAAACAGATGACGTTCCGCGCGGGGAAAGCGTCCGGCCAGGAGTTTGCCGCCATCCGGGGAATGCACCGTACTGGTGTCCTTCTCCCCGTACCACAGTGACACCGGACAGGTGATTTGCTCTGGTGTAAACCCCCATTCCTGCATGGCAATCAGCAGATCCTGTGTATAGCCTTCATTTCCCTGAGAAAATGCCTCTGCCATACACTGCCGGTAAACCGGTAAAAAATCTGCTGCCTGATAAACCGCCAGGTCTGGTTCCCCGCTGTAATTCAGAATGAAATTCATCAGCCACTCTGCAGTGATATTTTCCCGCACCCATGCACTAAATCCGTCAGGCTGACTCCGGGCATTATTTTGCATATCAATGACATCCGTAGATAACAGCGCCCGCGTAGGCGGGTAATCGAACTGATCCTGTCCCGAAATCAGTGCCAGAGCGGAAACGTCCGCATAATACGCCAGCGCCATGGCATAAACCGCGCCCTGAGAGAATCCCGCCACCCGGAACTGTGCGTAACCCAGTGACTGCATCAGAAAAGTGACATCTGCGGCAAAGGATTTCAGGGATTTTCCGGCATCGGGAGAAGAATCTCCAAGCCCGGGGCGATCCGGGATGATCAGCCGGATATTATGGTCTGCCAGATACGAAATGCCGAATCCGGCAGAGCCGCTCATACCTGCACCGGTACAGAATACAACCGGAATACCGGTTTCCGGCCCGGCATCATACCAGCTGAAGTGGCGGCCATCGGGTAAGGTAGTGATGTTTTTGTGTTGGTTTTTAATATTCATGGTGATTACCGGAAAATATGCCGGAAGGCATAATAAAGAAGAGGGCGTTTTCTGATAATTAACCGACATAACGTAAATACACGGATTATTTATTCAGTCTGGTGTCATCGGCAACAGAGACGAGAGTCCGGTTGCGTTTCACGATGAGTTCGCAGCGGTGCCTGCGACAGATAGGCTGCATACTATTTAACAAATGCTTATATTACAAGATAATAAAATAATTTTCGGATAAAAGGATAATTTAATTAATGATATCAGTGATTAAAAAAAATACGGTTTTGTGACCGGCTCCAAAGAATCAGACTTAATATACGGTGAGGGGATTCCGCTATGTTGGCAAAATGTTTCCGAAATATTATGCTGATGATAATGTGAAATAAATAACAAGGCGGCAACATGAACATTGTCATCCTGGGAAGTGGTGTTATCGGTGTCACAACAGCCTGGTATCTCGCGCAGAAAGGGCACAATGTGACGGTTATCGACAGGCAGCCTGCGGCGGCGGAAGAAACCAGCTTCGGTAATGCCGGGCAAATCTCTCCCGGTTATGCCACGCCGTGGGGCGCACCGGGTATTCCGCTGAAAGCGGTGAAATGGATGTTTGAAAAACATGCACCGCTGGCTATCAGGCCGGACGGTTCACTGTTCCAGCTGCGCTGGATGTGGCAGATGCTGCGTAATTGCGGTGCTGATTATTATGTTATGAATAAAAGCCGCATGGTGCGGATTGCGGAATACAGCCGTGACTGCATGAAAGCATTACGCGCCGAAACCGGAATACAGTATGAGGGGCGTCAGGGCGGTACACTGCAACTGTTCCGTACACAAAAACAGCTGGATAACGCCGCCAATGACATTGCGGTTCTGAAGCAGGAAGGCGTGGCGTACCGCCTGCTGAGTGCCCGTGAACTGCACGAGGCAGAACCGGCGCTGGCCCATGCGGAACATAAGCTGGCGGGCGGATTGCAACTGCCGAATGATGAAACCGGGGATTGTAATCTCTTTACCAAACGGCTGGCGGCAATGGCACAGCAGGCCGGCGTGAAATTCCGTTTCGGTGTCAATATTCACCGTCTGCAATTCAGCGATGATCGCGTCAGCGGGGTGATTTGTGATGAGGAAGTGATCACCGGTGATCAGTATGTGGTGGCGCTGGGTTCATACTCCACGAAATTACTGCACGGTCATGTCGCCATCCCGGTGTATCCGCTGAAAGGTTATTCTTTGACCATGCCGATTATTGACGAAAGCCGCGCTCCTGCATCCACCGTTCTGGATGAAACGTATAAAATTGCGGTGACCCGTTTTGACCAGCGCATTCGTGTCGGCGGTATGGCGGAAGTTGTCGGTTTTAATCTGGATATTGTCAGACGGCGCTGCGAAACACTGAAAATGGTGGTGCAGGATCTTTACGGCGGCGGCGGGGATATCAGCAAAGCCACGTTCTGGACCGGTCTGCGCCCGATGACACCGGACGGCACCCCGATAGTCGGGCCGACGGAATACAGTAATCTTTTCCTCAATACCGGTCACGGTACGCTCGGCTGGACAATGGCCTGCGGCAGCGGGCAGCTGCTTGCCGATATTATGTCTGGTGACAAACCGGCTATCCGTGCAGATGATCTCGCGGTTTCACGTTATCTGAACGGGTTTAAAACCCGGCTGGTGATCCCGCAGCAATTACATACGGCCTGAATAAAACAATAAGGAATGGTGATGGTATGCCTCGTCCGATACAGGCAGTGATTGACAGTGAAGCGGTCCGCTATAACCTGGCCCGGGTAAAAGAGCATGTCAGCCCGTCCCGGGTATGGGCAGTGGTAAAAGCGGATGCATACGGACATGGCATTGAGCGGATTTTTCCGGCACTGGCGCAGGCAGAGGGCATTGCACTGCTGGATTTCAGTGAGGCGGCGAAAGTCCGCGAACTGGGCTGGCAGAAACCGCTTCTGTTACTGGAGGGATTTTTTCAGCCGCAGGATCTGTCTCTGATTGACCACTTACAATTATCAACATCCGTACACAGCGAGTGGCAGCTTAAAGCGATAGAGGAAGCATCATTGATTCATCCGCTGAATGTGTATCTGAAACTGAACAGCGGCATGAACCGATTGGGTTTTTCACCGGCGGCGTACCTGAATGCACTCCAGCGCCTGACAGTATTACCGCAGGTCGGCACTATCACACTGATGAGCCATTTTGCGGATGCGGATTTAACCGCCGGTATTCATAAGCAGATGTCCCGTATTGCCCTGTTCAGCTCTCTGAACTTACCGCAATGTCTGGCGAATTCCGCCGCAGCCATGTGGGAGCCGGACACCCGTGCGGATGAAGTGCGCTGCGGTATCATCCTTTATGGTGTATCACCGAGCGGTAACAGTGCGGATATTGCAGAATTCGGCCTGAAACCGGCGATGACACTGCGCAGTGAAATTATTGCTGTTCATGATATTGACGCCGGTGAAACCGTGGGTTACGGCAGCCGTTTTACCGCTGCGGAACCAATGCGGATTGCCACCATTGCCTGTGGTTATGCCGATGGTTACCCGCGCCATGCACCGGACGGCACACCGGTCTGGATTGCCGGTCAGCGCTGTCCGCTGGCGGGACGGATCTCCATGGATATGCTGACAGTTGATATCACCCGCTGTCCGCAGGCGGATATCGGTACACCGGTTGAATTGTGGGGTGCGAATCTTCCGGTGGATGATGTCGCGCAATATGCCGGGACTATCGGCTACGAGCTGCTGACGGCACTGGCACGGCGGGTACCGGTGACTACCGCCGGGTAATTATACGTTTTTCCGGCTGTTTTTATGATCCTGATAAATACCCGGCCACTCTGCGCGCAGTAAACTGTGGCAGTTGAAATCAGGCAGGAGTGCGGTATGCAGGCGGGTGTGGAAATCCGGGTGAAAGGAAAAGTTCAGGGAGTCGGGTTTCGTCCGGCTGTCTGGCAGATAGCACATCAGATGGGATTGTGCGGGGATGTCAGCAATGACAGTGAAGGGGTACTGATCCACCTGCCGGCAGAGGCGGATATCGCCGGTTTTATCAGGCGGTTACAGGCTCAGTGCCCACCGCTGGCAAGAATCGACCATATCGGGCAGCAGCATTATACCTTTGAACAGTGTCCGGCGGCCTTTACCATCACCGCCAGCGGACAGGGGGAAATGGATACTGAGATCATCCCGGATGCAGCAACCTGTGATGTTTGTCTGAGTGAGTTGTTTGACCCCGGCAACCGCCGTTACCGTTATCCTTTTATTAACTGCACACACTGCGGACCCCGTTTCACTATTATCAGAGGAATGCCGTATGATCGCCCGAACACCGCGATGTCGGTGTTTCCGTTTTGTCCGGTGTGTCAGCATGAATACCGCGACCCGGCAGATCGCCGCTTTCACGCGCAACCTAATGCCTGTCCGGATTGCGGGCCGCATATCTGGCTGACGGATCCGCAGCAGCAGATTACCGCCCGTTTTGATGATGCTCTGTCAGCCGCAGTCCGCTTACTGAAAGACGGAAAAATTTTGGCAATGCAGGGACTGGGTGGTTTTCATCTGGTGGCGGATGCACAAAACAGTGACGCTGTGGCTCTGCTGAGAACCCGTAAACACCGGCCTGCCAAGCCATTTGCGGTGATGATACCGTCCGTTGACTGGCTGGCGGAATGCACCGGACAGGCGCCGGATCCCGGCCTGATAACACTGCTGAAAAGTCCGGCTGCACCGATTGTGCTGACAGATGAACCGGGGATGATTGCTGCTTTATCGCCGTTGGTCGCACCGGGATTGTGTGAAACCGGTATTATGCTGCCGTCTAACCCGTTACAGCACCTGTTACTGCATGATATTCAGCGCCCGCTGATTATGACCTCCGGGAATGCATCGGGTCATACCCCGGCGTTGGATCACGCAGCGGCATTTGAGCAGCTTAGTACCATTGCCGATGCTTTTCTTATGCATAACCGCGAAATTATTCAGCGGGCGGATGATTCTCTTGTCCGTTATCAGTCCGGTGATGTTCAGGTTCTGCGGCGCGCGCGTGGTTATGTGCCGGATACCATTGATGTCAGTGCGGTGCTCGGCAAAAATCCGCCTGCGGTTCTGGCGCTGGGCGGTGATCTGAAAAACACCTTCTGTCTGCTGCATCATCAGCAGCTGATTACCGGGCCGCATCTCGGGGATTTGGCCGATCTCTCCGTGCAGGGGCAGCTTGAGGCCTCGCTGAAACTGTTTGAACAGATTTATCAGATGAAACCGCAGGTTGTCGCCGGGGATGCGCATCCGGGCTATATCAGCCATCAGACAGGTATGGCACTGGCGCAGGCACATGAGGTGCCGTTTATTCCGGTTTACCATCATCATGCTCATATTGCAGCCTGTCTGGCAGAACACGGCTGGCGTCAGGAAGATGGCGAAGTGGTGGGGATAGCGCTCGACGGCCTCGGGTACGGCGCGGATAACACATTATGGGGCGGTGAAATCCTGGCGGGTGATTACCGGCAGATGACCCGCACCGGCGGGTTACCGGCGGTGAGTCTGCCCGGTGGTGATAAAGCCGCTGTTCAGCCGTGGCGTAACCTGCTGGCACATCTGTATCATGCTGGTTTGTGGCCGTCTTCGCCACTGGCAGCACGGCTTGCCGGGAAGAATGTATCATTGCTGATTAAAGCCATTGAGCAGGGCATCAATGCCCCGAAAGCGTCATCCTGCGGGCGTTTGTTTGATGCGGTGGCCTGTGCGCTGGGATTAACCGCTGATCAGATAAGCTGGGAAGGGGAAGCAGCCTGTGCGCTGGAAAACTGCGCGTTACGGTGTCACAATCAGGATGAACTTATCACCGGTGACACACTGCCGCTGACGGCGGATAATACCATTGATTTATGCCCGCTCTGGCAGATGCTGGCGGATGATACACTGACAATACCGGAAAGAGCATTCCGTTTTCATGTGCTGCTGGCAAATACGGTGGCAGGAATGGCGGATAAAACCGCTTCGCGGAGGAATACGGATACGATTGTGCTTTCCGGCGGGGTATTTAATAACAGGCTGCTGCGCCGTTTCATTAAGGACAAATTAAGCCACCGGCAGGTGCCGGAACCCCGTCAGCTGCCGTGCGGTGATGGCGGAATTGCCGCAGGACAGGCACTTATCGCCGCAGTAACATTACTTAACGGAAACCGGCGGCACAATTTAGCACAGTAAATATTTGTAATTTTTATCATTGCTGAATTATCATTCACCGTAATATATGCGATCCGCAAACGTTGATTGCGGTAATTTGTACATGAATTTAACTCAGGAAATGATAATGCATAAGAAATTAACCGGCCTGCTCAGCCTCAGTATGTTAACTGTCATGTCAGCCTCTGCGTTTGCCGATGACGGAAAATGGTCTGTCGGTGCATCCGTACTCTATCAGGATCAGGCATACCGCGGCACAAAAACGTCTGATAAGTTTATGCCGGTTCCGATGGTTAACTATGATGGTAAGAATTTTTATTTTCATACCTTAGCGACCGGTTATTATCTGTGGAATGATAAAAAAGATCAGCTGTCCGTTGACCTGTTCTACTATCCGCAGGCATACCGTGCCAAAGATAATAAAGATTCCCGTATGCGCAAACTCGATAACCGCCGTGATACCGCCATGGCCGGGCTGAGCTACCGTCACCATGAAGCGTGGGGAACACTGCGTACCAACTTCTCCGGCGATATTCTGGGTAAAAGTGACGGTATGCGTTTTGATGCCGCTTACCTTTACGGATTTGAGGGCGACAAATGGTCTGTCCAGCCGGGTGTGGGTGTGATCTGGTCCAGCGAAAAACAAAACCGTTATGAATACGGGATCACTGATGCGGAATCCCGCCGCAGCGGTCTGGATGAATACCGTCCGGGCAGCAGCTGGACACCGTATGTCGAGCTGACCGGGCACTATCAGTTTGATGAAAACTGGTCCGCCTTCGCCATGGGCCGTATCGACCTGTTACCGTCTGAGGCCAAAGACAGTCCGATGGTGGATAAAAAATACACGTCCATCCTGTGGACGGGTGTGACTTATACTTTCTGATCATTCAGAGGGATAACAGAACTGCACCTGACCTGTGTCCGGTGCAGTTTTTTTATGGCTGTTAACCATGCCGGAGGCCTTCTGTGATCAGTGTGTTGCGTCATTGTCTGCTGTTGCTCTGTTTCTTTGCCTCCGCGGTGTACGCGTGGCAGCCGCAGCAGGGCGATATTATTTTCCATACCTCGCGCTCCTCTCAGAGCCTCGCCATTCAAAAAGCGACCGGGTCGGTTTACAGCCATATGGGGATTATTCTGCTGCGTGACGGTAAGCCGTATGTATACGAGGCGGCAAAAACCGTCCGCTTTACACCACTGAAACAGTGGATTGCACGCGGCACCGGTAACCATTACGTAGTGAAACGCCTGAAAAAGCCGCTGAGTACCTCACAGCAGCAGGCGTTATACCGTGAGGCGATGCGGTATCAATCCCGGCCTTATGATCTGACATTTTCATGGGATGATGAGCGGATATATTGTTCTGAACTGGTCTGGAAAATTTATAAAAATGCCCTGAATACAGAAGTCGGGCAGTTACAGACGTTGCGGGAGTTTGATTTATCCTCACCGGAAGTTCAGGCGAAAATGAAGGAGCGATACGGAAAGAACATCCCGCTGAATGAAACGGTGATTTCGCCGGTGGCCATGTTCGATTCACCGCTGCTGACAACGGTATATGAAAGCCGGTAATTCCTTACCGGCCTCATAAGCGTCTGAGCAGTTCGTCAGCCGATTTTCGGGTTCAGACGGATACGGACAGAGAGATGGGACGGTTTATCACCCTGTGGTGCCATAGGGCGGTTTATACGCGCACTTTCGGCACACACCATTGTTTTATAACCGTCATCCGGCATATCTGCCATTGATGCGGATAATGCCGCTCCCGGGTTCCAGCACACCACATCACTGTGATGAAAATGCACCACTTCAATATGACGTTTTAATTTCTTATCGTGAATATAGGTGGCTTGTTCCGGCTCGGTATAAATGCGGTCAGTACGGCCATTGAACACCAGCTTTGTCTCTTCGGTATACTCTTCGCGCTGTGACAGATTGTCCAGCAGATGCTGACCCAGGCCGCTGATACTGACCTGTGCTATATCACCGACAGTAAAATAGGTATGCAGCGCAGCGGTTGCCTGATACTGACCGTAAGCTTCCAGTTCAACCTCGCAGGTTTCTCCCAGACGGATACGGGCGATCAGTGTGAATTCATGCGGCCATAATTTGCGGGTTTCTGCACTGTCGCGCAGGGTGAAGGTCAGAAAGACACCGTCTTCATTTTCATTATGGGCGGTGAATTCCCACTGCATAATACGGGCAAAACCGTGAGAAGGCGCCTGTACCGGGCCGAACCACGGCCAGCAGATCGGGATCCCGCCGCGGATGGCTACACCCGGGGTAAATGCACTGTTCTCACTGAGCCACAATCCCGGCTGTTCTGAACCGGCAGGTTGCCATGCCAGTACCTGTGCTCCCTGAAAACTGACCGCAGCACGGACTTTCGGATGGTCGATCACAATAACCGGCAAATCACCCATCTGACGCTGGGACAGTGAAGGGGTGATCGGACTGGTAACCGGTAACGCAAGAAGGCGGTCAATCATAATTTACCCTTTTTTAATAAAAACAGGACATTCACTCTCTACTTTACGACTGTTTACCACAAAACAAAAGAGCCGCAAAAGCGGCTCTTTGTGAGGATAACGGAGTGCAGACTTATTTGGAGATGTGTGCAATCAGATCCAGAACTTTATGAGAATAACCGGTTTCGTTGTCATACCATGAAACCAGTTTCACAAAGTTGTCGTTCAGCGCGATACCGGCTTTGGCATCGAACACAGAAGTCAGTACTTCGCCGTTGAAGTCAGTGGAAACCACGTCATCTTCGGTGTAACCCATGACGCCTTTCAGCTCTCCTGCTGCTGCCGCTTTGATAGCTTCACAGATTTCAGCGTAAGTTGCTGCTTTTTCCAGACGGACAGTCAGGTCAACAACAGAGACGTTAGGAGTAGGAACACGGAAAGACATACCGGTCAGTTTACCGTTCAGTGCAGGGATAACTTTGCCCACTGCTTTTGCTGCGCCGGTAGAAGACGGGATGATGTTCTGGGATGCACCGCGGCCGCCGCGCCAGTCTTTGTGTGAAGGACCGTCAACTGTTTTCTGGGTGGCAGTGGTGGCGTGAACAGTGGTCATCAGACCTTCAACGATACCGAATTTGTCGTTGATGACTTTTGCCAGTGGTGCCAGGCAGTTAGTGGTACAGGATGCGTTAGAAACGATTTCCTGGCCCGCGTAATCTTTGTGGTTAACACCCATAACAAACATCGGGGTCGCATCTTTGGAAGGACCGGTCAGAACAACTTTCTTCGCGCCTGCCTGGATGTGTTTACGTGCAGTTTCGTCAGTCAGGAACAGACCGGTTGCTTCAGCAACAACATCAACACCGGCTTCGTTCCACTTCAGGTTTGCAGGGTCACGCTCGGCGGTAACGCGGATAGTTTTACCATTAACAACCAGATGGCCATCTTTCACTTCAACGGTACCGTTAAAACGGCCGTGAGTTGAGTCGTACTTCAGCATGTATGCCATGTAATCCGCATCGAGCAGGTCGTTGATTGCAACGATTTCGATATCTGAACGCTCTTGTGCAGCACGGAATACGATACGGCCGATACGACCAAAACCATTAATACCTACTTTGATAGTCATAGTATTACCACCAGCTATTTGTTAGTGAATTAAAGTTGCTACTAAAGTTACCAAAACCTTGCCAGCCGTCAAGCGGAATCGTGTCAATTAATGTCATTTAACATTTAATCTGCTCAACAAATCGCCACTTTCAGTAAATTTGTCGCCGCTATTATCGGGACTTACCGGAATAAAGACAGCGTGTATGGGGTATAAATGTGAAACATGTCACAAATAAGTAGTGTCAATGCTGACATGACAAGTTTAGAATAACATCCGGTCATTTGATGTTAATTTTTTGTTGTTCTGTAGTCTGACTGACCCTGCACAATAATGATAAGGATTCAGCTATGTCCGGGACTGATAAAAAGCGGGATACACCTGCTGAGCTGACAGAGATTCAGCACTATGTCACACAGGAAGCGGGAACTGAGCACCCGTTTACCGGCCGCCTGCTCTATAATGAGAAACAGGGGCTATATCGTTGTATTTGTTGTGGTTCTCCGCTTTTTTATTCGGATGCCAAATTTGATGCCGGCTGCGGATGGCCGAGTTTTTATGAACCGGTCAGCAAAAGTGCGATCCGGTATATTGACGATACCTCTCATGGCATGCATCGTATTGAGACCCGCTGCGGTCATTGTAATGCGCATCTGGGGCATGTTTTTCCTGACGGGCCAGCGCCGACAGGGCAGCGCTATTGCATTAACTCAGCATCACTGAGTTTTGAAGATGAAAAAACAAAAGCAATAACAATCGGTTAGTTTGGTTATATTGAAATTTAACATTTGTATAACGATAGAAAAAACGATTCAGCTTCTGATGTGATCAAAACGTGAAATCAGAGGCTTTCGGGGAAGGAACTGTATGGAAATTGATGATTTATTGTCCGCCATGACGCCGGAAGTCTACGGGCGTCTGGTGACCGCCGTCGAACTGGGTAAATGGGCCGATGGTGTACCGCTGACGGAATCCCAGAAAAGCAGCAGTCTGCAGCTGGTGATGTTATGGCAGTCCCGCCATAATGCGGATCCGGCACATATGACAGTGGGGACTGACGGGGAAATCAGTCTGAAAAGTAAGCAGGAACTGAAAGCGCTGTTTACCGACACTCACCTGGCGACACTGAGACCGCAGGACTGAATATAAAACGGGACAGTATTGACTGTCCCGTTGTGATTTTTGCTATTCGTTTTCGCCGCAGAACTGAACGGCAGCCTGCAATACCGCCCCGGCGTTTTCCATCTCCGCAAAGGCAGTGAGGCTGTCATCCGGCTGTAAATTAACGCCCCGGCAGCCATCTGTGATCACAGTGACGGCAAAACCTTCCGCCAGGGCATCCAGCACCGTAAATTTCACACAGTAGTCGGTGGCGATCCCAAGAACCGCGAGATGCGTGATCTGCCGTTTTGTCAGCAGTGGCAGCAGGGCGGTCGGCTCCCGGCGGTCGTTATCATAAAATGCGCTGTAACTGTCCACTTCCGGATTTTCACCCTTATAAATGATATGGGTGATGGCCTGTTTGTTGAGCTCCGGGTGAAAATCCGCTCCCGGTGTGTTTTGTACACAATGCACCGGCCACCAGATCTGCGGCAGTCTGTTCAGCTCACCGCATTCACCAATCACTGTCCCTGAATTAACCGCAAAGCTCAGATGCGCTGCCGGATGCCAGTCCTGACTGGCGATCACCGGAATATTCTGTTGCTGACAACAGGCTATCATCCGGTTTGCTGTGCGGATCACCGCATCACTGTCGCGGACAGCCAGGCTGCCGCCCTGACAAAAATCATTCTGGATATCCACCAGAAGCAGTGCCGGTTTCATTGCCGACTCCTCAGTTGTCGTTATAGCTCAGTTCTCCGCGCAGATCCTGCTGCATGAGAATACGGATCTCATCGCTGGTGTAATCCTGGCTGAGCAGATAATGCAGCTTGGTCAGTGCCGCCTCGAAGGTCATATCAAAGCCGCTGATCACCCCGGCTTCTGCCAGCGCATGACCGGTGGCATAACCGCCCATATTGACGCGCCCTGAAATACATTGCGTCAGGTTGATCACAATGATACCGCGCTCTGTGGCTTCCCGCAGGGCGGTGAGCAGTTTCGGGTGCTGCGGGGCATTACCCACGCCGTAAGAGCGGATAATCAGCGCTTTGACCGGCTGCTGCAGAATGTTGTTCACCACATCCACCGACAGGCCCGGATATACCGTTACCACCCCGATGGGCTGCGGGGTGATGTTATGCAGCGTGAAAGGTGCAGTGCTTTGCAGCAGCGGGTGCGTATTGAGATTGCGGATATTAATCCCCGCTTCCATCAGCGGCGGGTAATTCGGGGAGGTAAAGGCCGCAAAGCCGTCAGCATGGGCTTTGACGGTACGGTTGCCCCGGTATAAACGGTTATTGAAGAACAATCCCACTTCATTGACCGGATAATTCGCCGCCAGGTACAGGGCATTCAGCAGGTTGATCTGACCATCGGATCGCAGTGCTTCAAGCGGAATTTGTGACCCTGTCACAATTACCGGCTTGGTCAGGTTCTCAAACATAAAGGAGAGTGCCGATGCGGTGAATGCCATGGTATCCGTACCGTGCAGGATCACGAAACCATCATAGTGGTCATACTGGGCGCTGATATCATCCGCGATACACTGCCAGTCATCCGGCGTCATATCAGATGAATCAATCAGCGGCTGGTGCTCGGTGATGGTGAAATCCGGCATCTCCGGACGGAAGAACTCCGGCATTTTGGCAACCTGGCGCTGAAGATGGCCGGAAACAGGGATATAGCCCTGTGCCGAATGCTGCATACCGATAGTCCCGCCGGTATAGACCACATAAATGGATTTCTTTTGCATGTTACTGCTCTTAACAATGAGTACAGGGAAGGAAATTATAGGGGCTTCAGAAATAAAAAAAAGCCTGTTCGTCACGAACAGGCTTTTGTCAGCTGAGAATAAAACTTACTGAATATTGGTGCAATTTAAGCAGAATGCATAACGGTACTGCGGATCCGTCAGCATTTTCATAAAGGATGCCTGTTGTGTCAGCTGTGCGCCGACCGGTGCCGGGATCAGCCCCTGCAATGATGAAGGCAGTGTCACCTTCACATTTCCGGCTGTTTCCGCGAGCAGTCTGTCAATGAACGACATTTCCGGCTGCATCCAGTTCAGTACCGGCTGTTCCACAGAGGCCAGTTCTGCTGCTTTGGCAACCGCATCATCAAAGTCGCCGAGTTTATCGACCAGACCATTCGCTTTGGCGTCAATACCGACCCAGACACGGCCCTGGGCAATTTTATCCACTTCTTCCGGTGTTTTGTGGCGGGATTTGGCAACGAGGTTAATAAAATTACGGTACCCGTTTTCGATATAAAGCTGCATCAGTTCTGAAAATTCCGGTGTCAGTGCCTTGGTCACTGTGGCGTCAGCCAGCGGAGACGTGGATACACCGTCAGTATGTACACCGATTTCACCCAGGGTGTCTTCAAAGGTGGTGACCACACCGAAAATACCGATGGAGCCGGTGATGGTGCTCGGTGAGGCAATAATGTAGTTCGCCGGTGTTGAAATCCAGTAACCGCCGGAGGCCGCCATACCGCCCATGGAAACCACCACGGCTTTACCGCTCTGTTTCAGTGCTGCGATTTCCGCACGGATCTGATCTGATGCCGTTACGCTGCCGCCCGGGCTGTTTACCCGCAGCACCAGGGCTTTCACTTGCGGATCCAGACGGGCTTCGCGGATTTGTGCGGCAACGGTATCACCACCGGCCATTCCCGGTGCATCCGGCCCGTCAACGATAGCGCCCTGAACCACAACGACCGCGATGTTACCGGTGGTTTTGCCCTTCGGCACACCGATGTCCATATTTTTGGCATACTCAGCAAACGGAATCGCATTGATGGTGTTTTTCTTCTGATCCCAGCCGAATGTTTTGGACATTTCAGACTCAAACACGCTGGCCGGCATAATTTCATCGACCAGTTTTTGCGTGACAGCATACGCCGCATTATCACCATTTGCGGATTTCATCAGTGCCAGCATCTGCGGTGCGCCGGGGAAAATGGTGGTTTTGCCGGTTTTACGGTTTTGCGCGAGCGTGGTGAGATAATTATCCCACAGCACACTGATAAAACGCTGTGTGGATTCACGGGCTTCCGGTGACATATCATTGCGCATCATCGGCTCAACGGCTGATTTATAGGTGCCAACACGGAAGATATGCGTTTTTACCTTCAGCATTTCCAGCAATTCGTTATAATACAGCGTATTGGTAGCGAAGCCGTAGATACCGACACCACCCTGTGGCGGCATGTATATTTTGTCTGCATAGGATGCCAGGTAATACTGCGCCTGGTTGTAGTTGCCGCTGACGGCATAAACCCGTTTTCCTTGTTTGCGGAATTCGGTGATGGCTTTGCCGATATACTGAAGTGACGGCTGATCAGCACCGATGAAATCATCCAGCTTCAGGATCATGCCGGTAATGTCAGGGTCAGTGGCGGCGGTGCGGATAGTTTCAACCACATCAAACAGCGAGTTTTCCTGTAACTGACCGGAAGACGCCCCGAGCAGCTGAAGAGAAAGACTTTCCAGCGGACTGTTACGGCTCAGCTGATCGACGACAACACCGGAGAGATTTACATATAATGCCCCGGGGTTACGGCTGGTCTGAACATCCTGCTCACTCAGCAGGACATAGGTCCCGGCAACTAACAGCAGTATGATGATAAAAAGGACATTGGCGACAAGCTGACGCACAAAATTCAGTATACG
This sequence comes from Morganella sp. GD04133, assembly GCF_029835375.1. NCBI lineage: Bacteria > Pseudomonadati > Pseudomonadota > Gammaproteobacteria > Enterobacterales > Morganellaceae > Morganella > Morganella sp. GD04133. Next base: position 58,034 of record NZ_JAODZS010000012.1, read on the forward strand.
CCAGCTCCATTTAAATATTCCGGCAACGATAGTCCATAAAGTATGCATGACGGCTCCAAAAACAAAGATGTCCTGCTATCGTAAAGAGGATATCCGGATTTGTCAGCCGGAAAACAACGCATTGCCGAAAATATCGGCAGTTAAGCAATCTATCCTTAAAAACAGTAAAAAAAGTGGTAGCTTATCAGCAACTGCAAAAAGGGGAAAACCGATGGATGCACTGACATTATTACTCAACCGGCGTTCTGCGTCTCGTCTGACCACACCTGCACCGGAAGGCGAAGCATTAAAAAATATTCTTAATGCCGGGATGCGTGCGCCGGATCATGGCGCGTTACAGCCCTGGCATTTTATCGTGATGCAGAATGACGGCATCACCAAATTCAGTCAGTTGCTCGAAAAAGCGGCAAAAACAGCCGATCTCGGGCCGGAAGCGGAAGAGAAAGCCCGCAATGCGCCATTACGCGCACCGCTGATTATCACGGTTATCGCGAAAGTGAAGCCGGAACACAAAGTTCCTGAATGGGAACAGATCGCGGCGGCAGGCTGTTCGGTCCATGCGATGCAGATGGCTGCTGTGGCTCAGGGCTTCGGCGGGATCTGGCGCACCGGTTCGTGGACAAAAGACCCGGTGGTACGGGAAGGCCTGGGATGTGAGGAGCATGATAAAATTGTCGGTTTTCTGTATCTCGGCACTCCGGCACTGAAAGCGCCCGCCCACGTGGCGGCACCGGATCTGACACCGTTTGTCACGTATTTCTGAGCAGACTGACGTTAACAAGGAGACTATCATGTCAGAAGCGGTGCGTTTAACGCAATACAGTCACGGCGCGGGTTGCGGCTGTAAAATTTCCCCGAAAGTGCTCGACACCATCCTGCACAGTGAGCAGGCAAAATTCATCGATCCTAATCTGCTGGTCGGCAATGAATCCCGTGATGATGCGGCGGTGTATGATATCGGCAACGGTACCGGCATCATCAGCACCACCGATTTCTTTATGCCGATTGTGGATGACCCGTACGATTTTGGCCGTATCGCGGCCACCAATGCCATCAGTGATATTTATGCCATGGGCGGCAGGCCGATTATGGCGATTGCGATCCTCGGCTGGCCGGTAGACAAACTGGCACCGGAAATTGCACAGCAGGTGATTGAGGGCGGGCGTGCGGTCTGCCGTGATGCCGGTATTTCACTGGCGGGCGGTCACTCCATTGATGCCCCTGAGCCGATTTTCGGTCTGGCGGTCACCGGTATCGTCCCGACAGATAAAATCAAACAAAACAACCGCGCGACCGCAGGCTGTGAGCTGCTGCTGACCAAACCGCTGGGTATCGGTATTCTGACGACTGCCGAAAAACAGAGCAAACTGCGTCCGGAACATAAAAATCTGGCACGTGACACTATGTGTCAGCTTAACAAACCGGGGGCGGACTTCTCTGAAATCGACGGCGTAAAAGCCATGACAGACGTGACCGGCTTCGGTCTGCTCGGTCACCTGAGCGAAATTTGTCAGGGTTCCGGGTTACAGGCCATTATTCGCACTGATTCTGTTCCGGTACTGCCGGGAGTGTATGACTATATTGCTCAGGGCTGCTGCCCGGGCGGCACACAGCGTAATTTTGACAGCTACGGCCACCTTATCGGCGACATGACTGATGTGCAGCGTAAACTGCTGTGTGACCCGCAGACCTCCGGCGGCCTGCTGCTGGCGGTTGATCCGGCGGCGCGTGAGGACGTTGAGGCGGTTGCCCGTAAATACGGCCTGACATTAAGCCCGGTCGGTGAACTGACTGAGCCGGACTCATCCCGTAAACTGATTGAAGTCACTGCATAAGCATGCGTTTGTTTATTGCCGAAAAGCCGAGCCTCGCCCGTGCGATTGCGGATGTATTACCCAAACCGCACCAGCGGGGGGACGGCTTTATCCGCTGCGGTCAGAATGACTGCGTGACCTGGTGTGTCGGTCACCTGCTGGAACAGGCGGAGCCGGATGCGTATGATCCGCGTTATGCCCGCTGGAACCTGGCTGATCTGCCGATTATACCGCAGAAATGGATCCTCAGACCCCGCGATGCGGTAGCGAAACAGTTGCGTACTATCGGTTCGCTGCTCAGTTCCGCCACCGAAGTTATCCACGCAGGAGACCCCGATCGCGAAGGGCAGCTGCTGGTGGATGAGGTTCTGGATTTCCTGGAACTCGCGCCGGAAAAGCGTCAGCAGGTGCAGCGCTGTCTGGTCAATGACCTTAACCCGCAGGCGGTGACCCGTGCGGTGGATAAAATGCGCCTCAACCGCGACTTTATCCCGCTGTGTGTCTCGGCACTGGCACGGGCACGGGCAGACTGGCTCTACGGCATCAATATGACGCGCGCTTACACTATTCTCGGCCGTAATGCCGGGTATAACGGTGTACTTTCAGTCGGCCGGGTGCAGACCCCGGTGCTCGGACTGGTGGTACGCCGTGATGAGGAAATTGAGAATTTTGTACCGCGTGATTTCTTTGAAGTGCGGGCACATATTGTTACCCCGGCAGACGAGCGTTTTACGGCGATGTGGGTACCGAGTGAGGCATGCCAGGATTATCAGGATGATGAAGGGCGCCTGACGCACCGGCCGCTGGCAGAGCATGTGGTCAGCCGCATCACCGGCAAACCGGCGTTTGTCACCGATTTTCAGGACAAAACGGAAAATGAAATCGCGCCGCTGCCGTTTTCACTGTCCGCGTTACAGATTGAGGCCGCCAAACGCTACGGGCTGAGCGCCCAGGCGGTGCTGGATATCTGTCAGCGTCTGTATGAAACCCACAAACTGATTACCTATCCCCGTTCGGACAGCCGTCATCTGCCGGAAGAGCATTTTGCCGGGCGTCACAGTGTGCTTAACGCGATTTCTGTGCATACCCCGCATCTGCTGCCGCAGGATAATCTCGATGATTCACTGCGTAACCGCTGCTGGGACGATAAAAAGGTGGATGCGCACCACGCCATCATTCCGACCGCAAAATCGGTCTCCGTGTCGCTCAGTGAGCATGAAGCCAATATCTACGAGCTGGTTGCGCGTCAGTATCTGATGCAGTTTATGCCGGATGCGCAGTACCGCAAATGCGTGATCGAGCTGGATATCGCCAACGGTAAATTTGTGGCAAAGGCGCGTTTCCTCTCTCAGGCGGGCTGGCGGACCATGCTGGGTGCCAAAGAGCGTGACGAGGAAAACGAAGGCACACCGCTGCCGGTGCTGACCAAAGGGGATGAACTCCTGTGTGAGCGCGGTGAAGTGGTGGAGCGTCAGACGCAGCCGCCGAGACCGTTTACCGATGCTACGCTGCTGTCAGCCATGACCGGAATTGCCCGGTTTGTGAAAGATAAGGCGCTGAAAAAAGTACTGCGTGAAACTGACGGATTAGGCACTGAAGCGACCCGCGCCGGGATTATCGAACTGCTGTTCCGCCGCGAGTTTTTGTACAAAAAAGGGCGCAATATTCATTCATCTCCGGCAGGTCGCGCACTGATCCATGTTCTGCCCGAAATGGCGACATTACCGGATATGACGGCGCACTGGGAATCGACACTGACCCAAATCAGTGAAAAACAGTATCGTTATCAGGATTTCATGGTGCCGTTGTCTGAAACATTGACCGGGCTGATAAACCAGGCCAGACAGAACCGGAATGTTCGTGCCTTCCGTGATTTACCGCCACCGCCGCAGGCAAAAAAGGCCGGTGTGAAAGGCAGAGGTAAAACAGCCGCGAAGGGCAAAGGGAAGACCGGCGGAAAAAAAGCACTTCAACAGGAAGAAGAATAAAATGTCCCGCATTGCGGGACGTTTTTTATCAGCGGGTTAAATCGAATTCAGCCCAGATTGGCGCGTGGTCAGACGGTTTTTCCATACCCCGGATCTCATAATCAATGCCGGTGGCGGTACAGCGCGGTGCCAGCGCATTGCTTGCCAGAATCAGGTCAATGCGCAGTCCCCGGTTGTCATCAAAGCCGCGTGAACGGTAATCGAACCACGAGAAACGATCATCTGCATCCGGATACATAGCGCGGTAAGTGTCTGTCAGTCCCCAGCTGAGCAGGCGATCCATCCACTCGCGTTCTTCCGGCAGGAAAGAGCACTTGCCGGTCTTCAGCCAGCGTTTGCGGTTGGCATCACCAATTCCGATATCAATATCCTGCGGGCTGATATTCATATCACCCATAATAACAATCGGATCCTGATTGGAGCGCCCGGCCAGGTAATCCTGCAAATCCTGATAGAATTTGGTTTTTGCCGGGAATTTCAGCGGATGGTCACGGCTCTCTCCCTGGGGGAAATACCCGTTAATCACAGTCAGTATCCCGGCAGGGGTATCAATATCCGCCATAATCAGACGGCGCTGGGCATCTTCATCGTCCCCGGCGAAGCCTTTGCGCACGGCAAGCGGCTCTGCCTTGGTCAGCATAGCGACACCGTAATGGGATTTCTGGCCGTGATAAAAAATGTGGTAGCCGAGGTGTTTCAGGTCATCGAGCGGGAACATCTCGTCATGGACTTTGGTTTCCTGGAGGCCGATAACATCTGGCTGATGCTGTGCGATAATCGCTTCCAGCTGGTGGGGCCGGGCTCTTAACCCGTTAATGTTAAAAGAGACAAACTTCATAGTATTCCGACCGGTTGATGAGTTAACAACAAAAGGGTAACAGATTGCAGATAGAAAGTAACCCGTCAGCAGAATAATAAAAACCGGCACACCGGGCAGTGATTAATATGACTTAATTTTAATTGACAAAATAATCAGCATTAATAATGATTATTCTTCCTTCAGTAAAGCGGAATGAAACAGGTGTGATAAAAATCGGAAGAAAGATTCTTGTATTTATGTATTAATCTTTAAAATGAAATTTAATAAAACAGAATAATAAAAATATAACATTGTATTATTATTGTTGTATTAATTTTAACGAAAGCCGTATTTTAACTCTTTGTTTAAGAAAAAAACACCAGAAATAAAGTCGTTACATATCAATAAGTAATTATTTAACTGATTATTTACTACAGCACAGGAATCGACATTATGTTTTTTTCAAGGAAGTTAGAAGCCTTTATGGCCGTTGTTGAGTACGGCTCGCTCAGCAAGGCCGCGAAAGTGATGAACAGGACAACGTCACCGGTTGCGAAATCTATCAAGGATTTTGAAATCTCTCTGGGTAAGCGCTTATTTAAACGTGAGAAATTCGGGATGAGCCTGACCCGTGAAGGGATGGAGTTGTACAATGACCTGAAAGATCTCTATATGCAGGAAAAAGAGATTACCAAAAAACATATCAGCGGAACGATATGTAATAAGGTGAATATATTTTATGACTGGGGCAAGAGTAAATATATTGGTGCGCTGTACAGGGCGGCATTCAAAGCCGGTATACAAATTAATATATTTCGTTTTCATTATGATTGTATTGATGAAATAAATGATTTTGAGGGAAATACCCTGATACTGTCCTCTGAGCTGGTTATCAGTGAGCGCTTTACGCTGCTGCGCCACTTACCGCAGGGGCAAATCGGGATTTGTTGCCGCCGCTCACTGTTTCAGGCCTGCGACAATAATTTACAGGCATTATTATCCTGCTGTGTCTGGTTATGTGAGCCGTTGTTATATGAAAGCCCGTTACTGAAAACATTATTGCAGCAGCATGATGAGCAGAGCAAACATGAACATGTGCATCTGATCGACAATGTGAACAGTTATCTGCATCTGCTGGTTGACGGGGATTATCTCTGTTTTATTGATGAGCATCCGAAAACCCTGCCGTACAGTGATGAGCTGATTTTTCTGCCGTTATCGCAGAGTGAGGCGGAAAATCATTGTTATCTGTACAAGTCAAAATCACACGCGAGTGTGCTGAACAAAATAATGGATTGTATTGAAAATATGAAGTAACAGGAGAGAAGAGAGATGGTGGTGGGAGAAGGATTCGAACCTTCGAAGTCTGTGACGGCAGATTTACAGTCTGCTCCCTTTGGCCGCTTGGGTATCCCACCAAAAATCAAATTGTCCGTCCGTTCAGCTCTTGCCTTGGGACGGGCTGCATAATAGCAAATATGCGGGCGCTGTAAAGTAAAAAAAGAGAAAAAATGTGTGTTCGCCGTTTTTTTGCCCGAAGTGCCCGTTATCCGTGCAACTTCAGGCAATCAGGCCGTTATAAAATGACAGTGCGGTTACCGTAAACGAATACCCGTTGTGTCAGAACGCGCCCGAGGGCATGGCTGAGCACATTTTTCTCCACGTCACGACCGGCCATGACCATATCATCAGCGCTGTAGGTGTGATCAACATTTATCACGCTCTGGTGAATGATCGGGCCTTCATCGAGATTATCATTCACATAGTGCGCGGTGGCACCGATAATCTTCACGCCGCGCTCATACGCCTGATGATAAGGCCGTGCGCCGATAAAGGCCGGCAGGAAGGAGTGATGAATGTTGATAATCTGGTTCGGATAGTGCTGCACAAATGCCGGGGTCAGCACACGCATGTATTTTGCCAGCACCACATAATCCGGCTGATACTGATCAATCTGCTGAATGATCTGCATATCATGCTGCTCACGGGTCAGTCCTTCGTGGCTGATATGATGGAACGGAATACCAAACTGCGTGACCAGATGAGAGAGTACATCGTGATTGCCGATAACCGCCGCGATATCGACATCCAGACCGCCATAGGCGCTTTTCATCAGGATATCGCCGAGGCAGTGCGCTTCTTTGGTCACCATAATGACAATACGGCGGCGTCCGGCAGTGGTTAATTCACGTGTGGAGCCTTTCGGCAGGGCATCATCCAGGTCAGCCAGCAGGGTTTCATCGTTAAAAATTCCTTCCAGCTCGGTACGCATAAAAAAGCGGCCGGTACGGTGATCAACGAATTCATTGTTCTGGACAATATTCAGCTGATGCTTGTAACAAATGTTGGTGATTTTAGCGATAAGACCTTTTGCGTCAGGGCAAATGGTTCGCAGAATTTTTTTCTGACTCGTCTGGTGTTGCATGGAAGGTGCGGATCCTTAATAGCTGATGTCGGTGATGTTTGTTTACAGAAGGTGCCTGTCCGGTATCAGGCACAGCATTTTTTATATTTTTTTCCGGAGCCGCAGGGGCAGGGATCATTACGTCCGGTCTGTGGTTTAACGCCATCGAGGTACATCCAGGCACCGTCAGTCAGGCGAAAACGGGACCGTTCGTGAATGAATTGTTTATCTTCGGACTTTTTATCAATAAAGCAAGCACAAAATTCAACGAAAGCTTCGTCCGGCGCGGTACCGGGCTGAAAATCGATCACATTCAGCCCCAGCCATTCTGTTTCACCGAACCCGGCAACCAGTTCTGCCCGCAGAGCGTCCGCCCGTTCCGGCGGATACCATGTCCGGATCAGGTGATCAGCATTATGGGTGACAAACGCGCTGTAACGCGAACGCATCAGTGCCCGCGCATCCGGTGCGGACTGTACACCGGCAAGATAAGGCTGACAACACTGTGCGAAGGTATTGCCGCTGCCGCACGGGCAGGGATCTGTTTCAGTAAAATGAGACATAATTATCAAATAATGTGTTGAGGGTAAATAATCGTAAGGAACAGAGAGCAGATGCTACCGGAAATAGCGATCACGCGCTATCCTTAATCTCAGCAGCAGTGCGCGGGCAACGTGACCACCGGCGTTCCGCACGTTGTGTTGTGAGGCCGGCGGAAAGGAGATGCGATGAAGCAGGCACTGGACGGAAAACGATTGTTAGTCATCGATGACGACCCGGCATTCAATATGGCGCTGTCATCCTATTTACGCCTTCTCGGAGCCACGGTGTTATCTGCCGGTGACGGTGCCCGTGCATGGGAATGTATAGAACAGGGCTTTCAGCCGGAACTGATTTTCTGCGATCTCAATATGCCGGTGATGACCGGCGCGGAATTTATTGCCCGGTCACAGTCGGATTTACCGGCCATCCCGGTGATTGTTATCTCCGCGACACAAAAAATGTCCGATATTGACGAAGTCCTGCGTCTCGGGGCGAAAGATGTTCTGTTAAAACCCCTGAGCAGGCTGGAAGAGGTGAAAAAATTATGTCTGTCTCACCTGTATCCGTCTTTTTTTTCACCGGGTGTGCTGGAAAATAATGACCTCTCCGGGATCTGGGCACAATTGCAGCATAATGTGGATGATGTGTTACGTTTATTAAAACAGCTGAATCCGCCGCCGAGCCAGGTACTGGCCAATTATCAGATTCGTTATGCGCAATTATCCGATACCTGCCGTGCCGGACTGGTATTTGATGTGGCAGAATTCTCCGATAATGAAGTGGCGTTTTATTGTCTCGATATCAGTCAGAATACCGGGAATGGCCCGCTGATGGCGATGTTAATCCGCGTCATCTTTAACGATTTGCTTAAACGCTATATTCATAATCACCACCGGAAATTACCGAGCATGACCGCTATCTTAAATAAGCTGAACCGTTTATTGCAGGACGCGGGTATTCCGGGACAGTTGCCGCTGCTGCTGGGGTATTATCACACCCGGCGCAAGTCGGTGTTATTGTCCAGTGCCGGTATCAGTGCGGAATTACGCTCTGATAATCATGTGATCCGTATTAACCGCGGGATCCCGCTGGGGACACTCTCATCGGTTTATTCCAGTCAGATAAGCGAATTCAGCCGTCATCTGCAATGCCGGATCTGGAACAGCAGCAGTCAGATTAAATTAAGTCTGACCCCCGGACCGCATCAGGGATAATGACCGGACTTTACCAATCCGTTCAGATATTAAACATCCCTTAATACTAAAGCGCATTTACGCGGCACAGAGTATTTATCCCTGAAAATTAGCTGGTATACTCAGTCTCATTATTTTTTATAAATCGCGTATTTATTCTGTTTATGCGCATTGAGGATGATGTATGTCAGTGCAGAAAAATAAAGTACACAAGGCGGTGATTCCGGTTGCAGGATTAGGAACACGCATGTTACCGGCCACAAAAGCGATTCCGAAAGAAATGCTGCCGCTGGTGGACAAACCGCTTATTCAGTATGTGGTAAATGAATGTATCGCGGCGGGGATCACCGAAATTATTTTAGTGACCCACTCATCAAAAAACTCCATTGAAAACCATTTCGATACCAGTTTTGAACTGGAAGCCATCCTGGAAAAACGCGTAAAACGTCAGTTGCTGGATGAAGTTCAGTCAATCTGCCCGCGTCACGTCACCATTATGCAGACCCGCCAGGGCATCGCCAAAGGGCTCGGCCACGCGGTGTTATGTGCAAAACCGATGATTGGTGATGAGCCGTTCGCGGTGGTATTACCGGATGTGATTATTGATGAATACAGCACTGACCTGGCGAAGTTTAACCTGAAAGAAATGATCGCGCGTTATGAAGAACACGGCGCGAGCCAGGTGATGGTCGATCCGGTTCCGCAGGAAATGGTGGCAAATTACGGCGTGGTGGATTGCCACGGTGAAAGCCTGGCCGCCGGTGAAAGTAAACCGATGTTTGCCGTGGTGGAAAAACCTGAACCGGCCAAAGCACCGTCGAACATGGCTATTGTCGGCCGTTATGTGCTTTCTCAGGATATCTGGCCGCTGCTGGGGAAAACGGCTCCCGGAGCCGGTGATGAGATCCAGCTGACTGACGCTATCGCCATGCTGATTGAAAAAAATCCGGTGGAGGCGTACCGTCTGGTAGGCCGCAGCCATGACTGCGGCGACAAAATGGGCTATATGAAAGCCTTTGTCGAATACAGCATGCGCCATAAGCACCTGGGCCGTGAATTCTCAGACTGGCTGAAAACATTACAGAATTAATTATTGTTGCAATAGGTGAACTATGAAAGTAACCGTATTTGGAATCGGATATGTCGGCCTGGTGCAGGCGACTGTGCTGGCGGAAGTCGGCCATGATGTCATGTGTGTCGATGTGGATGCAAAAAAAGTCGAAAATCTGAAAAACGGGATTATCCCGATTTTTGAACCGGGCCTGACCCCGCTGGTGAAGAAAAACTATGACGAAGGTCGTTTAAGCTTCACCACGGATGCGGCACTGGGTGTGGCACACGGCACACTGCAATTTATCGCGGTTGGTACACCACCGGATGAAGACGGCTCTGCGGATCTGCAATATGTGACCGCCGTTGCCCGCACGATTGCGCAGCACATGCAGGACTACAAAGTGGTTATCGATAAATCCACGGTTCCGGTCGGTACCGCGGACAAAGTTAACGCCACCATTAAAGCAACACTGGCTGAACGTGGTGCGGATATTGCCTATGATGTGGTGTCCAACCCTGAATTCCTGAAGGAAGGGGCGGCGGTTGCTGACTGCATGCGTCCTGAGCGTATTGTTATCGGCTGTGATAATGATCGTGTTATCGATATTATCCGCGAACTGTATGAGCCGTTTAACCGCAATCACGACCGCATGATCGTGATGGATATCCGCAGCGCGGAGCTGACCAAATATGCGGCCAACTGTATGCTGGCGACAAAAATCAGCTTTATGAACGAAATTTCCAATCTGGCGGAAATGCTGGGCGCGGATATTGAGAATGTACGCCAGGGTATCGGTTCTGATTCCCGTATCGGCTATCACTTTATTTATCCGGGTTGCGGTTACGGCGGCTCCTGCTTCCCGAAAGATGTGCAGGCGCTGATCCGCACGGCCGAACATATCGGCTTTACCCCGCGTATTCTGCGTGCAGTGGAAGAAGTGAACGAACAGCAGAAATACAAGCTGCCATCCTTTATCAAACGCCATTTTGGTGAAAATCTGGAAGGCAAAACCTTCGCGGTATGGGGGCTTTCCTTTAAACCGAATACCGATGATATGCGTGAAGCGTCCAGCCGTATCCTGTTACAGGAATTATGGGCCGCCGGTGCCAAAATTCAGGCGTATGACCCGGAAGCGATGCAGGAAGCGCAGCGTATTTTCGGACAGCGTGATGACCTGGCACTGATGGGTACCAAAGAAGCGGCATTGCACAATGCGGATGCGCTGGTTATCTGTACGGAGTGGCAGAGTTTCCGTGCGCCGGATTTCGATGCTATCAAAGCCGGACTGAAAACCCCGGTTATTTTTGACGGACGCAACCTATATGACCCGGAACGTTTAGAAAATCGCGGCTTTATCTATTATGGTATAGGCCGTGGTGCTTCCATTAATCCGGTAATCTGAGTCTGAATATGAAAATACTTGTAACCGGCGCGGCCGGTTTTATTGGTTATCATGTCTCGCAGCGCCTGCTTGAGCAGGGGCACGAGGTTGTCGGTGCCGACAACCTCAATGACTATTATGATGTTAATCTGAAAAAAGCCCGTCTTGATCTGTTATTACCGCATCCGCAATTTCAGTTCTTTAAAATGGATTTGTCGGAAAAAGCGGCGGTCAGTGAGTTGTTTGCCGCTCAGAAATTTGAGCGGGTGATCCACCTGGCGGCGCAGCCGGGTGTGCGGTACTCCATTCAGAACCCGATGGCGTATATTGACGCGAATATTCTCGGGCATATGAATATTCTGGAAGGGTGCCGCCATCATAACGTCGGGCATCTGATTTACTCCTCCTCCAGTTCAGTATACGGTCTGAACCGCAAACAGCCGTTTTCTGCCGAGGATGATGTGGATCATCCGGTTTCGTTGTATGCGGCAACGAAAAAAGCCAACGAACTCATGTCTCACAGCTATTCACATCTCTATCAGTTACCGACGACCGGTCTGCGGTTCTTTACCGTTTACGGTCCGTGGGGACGTCCGGATATGGCCTTATTTAAGTTTGTGAAAGCCATGCTGGACGGAAAACCGATTGATGTTTATAACCACGGCAATATGGTGCGTGATTTCACCTATGTTGGTGATATTGCGGAAGCCGTGGTCCGTCTGGTGAATGTGATTCCGGCAGCAGACAGTGACTGGACGGTGGAAGAGGGACTGAAATCTGCCAGTTCTGCGCCGTACAAAATCTATAATGTCGGTAACGGTCAGCCGACCCGGCTGGGTGATTTTATTCAGGCAATTGAAACGGCACTGGATATTAAAGCCAATAAACATTATATGGATATGCAGGATGGTGATGTGTTATCCACCTGTGCGGACTCTTCCGAACTGTATAACACGATTGGTTTCTCACCGGATACACCGGTTAATTACGGTGTGCAACAGTTTGTTGACTGGTATATGTCGTTTTATCACGGTAAAGAATAAATAACAGCGGCGGTTATAAGTATAAAAAAGGAGGCAAACGCCTCCTTTTCTCTGTCCTGCTGTCCGGAAGACATAAAAAAGCCCTTCAGAGAAGGGCCTTTTATCAGATGTTATCGCTTACTTGATTAAGAAATCGTTCAGTGATTTACCTTCGTTATCGATAGCCTGTTTGATAACAGCCGGTGTACGGCCCTGGCCGGTCCAGGTTTTATTTTCACCGTTTTCATCGATATATTCGTATTTGGCAGGGCGCTGGGCACGCTTGGATTTGCTTGCCACTTTGCCGGTTGCCATAGACTGAATTAATTCTTCCGGATTGATACCCTGCTTCAGAATTAACTGACGGACTTCTTCTAATTTGCGGGTACGCTCTTCCTTTTCTGCCTGAGCCTGAGATTCCTCTGAACGGCGTTCTTCAACAACCGCAGTGAGCTTCTCAAGCATTTCTTCTAAGATTTCTAAGCTGCATTCTCTCGCCTGAGCGCGAAGAGTACGGATATTATTAAATGGCTTCAAAGATTCACTCATAATCCTGGTCTCAAATTAAATGTTGGCTGATGTATAGATAATAATAGATTGCTATTTAAAAATCTGCAATAGCAAATTTCGGAGTAAGGTTAAAACACATTTTTTTTAAAAGCAATTATTTCTGAGGAATAATAAGGGTCTTTTTGGTTTTTCGTTTAAAACTGATAAGGGGACGGGGTGAAAATGTGTTGATGTTCAGCATCTTCATAAAAAATGTTCATAAATGAGGTGGGGAATACAAATTATATTCAACCTTATCTTATGTAAAGAAACGTTATTCTTCGGTGCCGGCATAATGAAAAACAGGATAAAGCGAAGAATAGCCGATAACAACAGTGAATATCCGGTATGTAACCATGACCGGTGTGAATTTACGCGGACGATGAAATCAGGATATTGTGTATGCGATCACGGCATGTGTTAAATACAGATTGCGCTGTTTTTAACACTAATGTGTTAGTATTGTCCCGGATCTTGAATGTGTAAGGGGAGAGAGCCGGTGGCTCAGCTTTATTTTTATTACTCCGCAATGAATGCGGGAAAATCGACAGCGTTACTGCAGTCATCCTATAACTACAATGAACGCGGCATGCGCACGCTGATATTTACCGCAGAGATAGACAACCGCTATGAGCAGAGCAAAGTCACCTCACGTATCGGCCTGAGCGCGGATGCACGGGTATTTGGCCCTGAGACGGACATGAGTACTGTTATTATCCGTGAACATCAGCAGGCGCCCGTACACTGCGTATTAATCGATGAATGCCAGTTCCTGACCAAAGCGCAGGTGGAACAGCTCTGCTATATTGTCGATGATATTGATATCCCGGTTCTGTGTTACGGGTTACGCACAGACTTTAAAGGGGAGTTATTCAGCGGAAGCCATTATTTATTAGCCTGGGCGGATAAATTAGTTGAATTAAAAACTATTTGCTATTGCGGGCGGAAAGCCAGCCGCGTTTTACGTTACGACGGGCAGGGCCGGGTGATGTCAGACGGTGCGCAAATTGACATCGGCGGTAATGAAAAATATGTATCTGTCTGCCGCAAACATTACAATGAAGCGATTCGCGAAGCGAAAGCAGCAGAATATCGGTCATAAAGCAGGGAAACGTCTCTGTTATACAAAAAGTGCCGGACGTCATTGTCCGGCCTTTTTATATCCGGCTGGTTTTTCCGGCGATATCAAAAACACCGTAAACCGTTTCTGCAGGAAAAGTGACGCGTATTAAGTGAAATATTAAAAACCGTCTGTCCCGGAAAACAGGCACAAAGGTGAACAATTGTTCATACAAAGACAATTATTTAATAATTATTATGAGACGGATATAAAAAAGCCCTCCGGAGAGGGCTTTGCGGTTATTATTTACCGGATTGATGACTATTTCTTAGCATTTCGTTTGGCAACCGGTTTTGGTGCCGCAACCGGAACAGATTCATCATAGGTACGACCGTAATAGGTATCCAGCATAATTTGTTTCAATTCTGCAATCAGCGGATAACGCGGGTTTGCACCGGTACACTGGTCATCAAAGGCATCTTCGGACAGTTTATCCAGTTTTGCCAGGAATTCGGCTTCCGGCACACCGGCTTCACGGATGGATTTCGGAATACCGAGGGATGCTTTGATTTCATCCAGCCAGACCAGCAGTTTTTCAATCTTCTGCGCGGTACGGTCACCGGCAGCACTCAGCTGCAGATGGTCAGCAATCTCCGCGTAACGGCGGCGCGCCTGCGGACGGTCATACTGACTGAACGCAGTCTGTTTGGTCGGGTTATCGGTCGCGTTATAACGGATGACGTTACAGATAAGCAGGGCGTTAGCCAGGCCGTGCGGAATATGGAACTCAGAACCCAGTTTGTGCGCCATGGAGTGACATACCCCGAGGAAGGCGTTGGCAAACGCGATACCGGCAATCGTCGCGGCATTGTGTACACGTTCACGGGCCACCGGGTTCTTCGCACCTTCGTGATAGCTGGCCGGTAAAAATTCTTTCAGCAGTTTCAGCGCCTGCAATGCCTGACCGTCAGAGAATTCGTTCGCCAGTACCGATACATAAGCTTCCAGTGCATGAGTGACCGCGTCCAGCCCGCCGAATGCGGTCAGGGATTTCGGCATGTTCATCACCAGGTTGGCATCGACAATCGCCATATCCGGGGTCAGGGCATAGTCCGCCAGCGGGTATTTCTGCCCGGTGGTATCATCTGTCACGACCGCGAACGGTGTCACTTCAGAGCCGGTACCGGATGTGGTGGTGATAGCAACCATTTTCGCTTTCACGCCCATTTTCGGGAACTTATAGATGCGTTTACGGATATCCATAAAGCGCAGTGCCAGTTCCTCAAAATGGGTTTCCGGATGCTCATACATCACCCACATAATTTTGGCTGCATCCATCGGGGAGCCGCCGCCGAGGGCAATAATCACGTCCGGTTTGAAGCTGTTCATCTGTTCCGCACCTTTGCGGACCACAGACAGTGTCGGGTCAGCTTCCACTTCAAAGAAAATTTCCACTTCCATACCGTAGGATTTCAGCACACGGGTGACTTCATCCACATAGCCGTTATTGAACAGATAGCCGTCAGTCACGATAAAGGCGCGTTTTGCACCGTCACCGGCGATCTCTTCCAGCGCAACCGGCAGAGAACCACGGCGGAAATAGATAGATTTCGGAAGTTTATGCCACAACATATTTTCAGCTCGTTTTGCCACGGTTTTTGTGTTGATCAGGTGTTTCGGCCCGACGTTTTCGGAAATGGAGTTACCCCCCCAGGAGCCGCAACCCAGTGTCAGTGACGGAGACAGCTTGAAGTTATACAGGTCGCCGATCCCGCCTTGTGATGCCGGGGTGTTAATCAGGATACGTGCGGTTTTCATCTTCTCACCGAAGAATTTCACACGCGCCGGCTGATTGTCCTGATCGGTATATAAGCAGGAGGTGTGGCCGATCCCGCCCATTTCCACCAGTTTTTCCGCTTTGATCACCGCATCTTCAAAATCTTTGCCGCGGTACATGGCTAACAGCGGGGAGAGTTTTTCGTGTGCAAACGGCTCGGATTCATCCACCACGGAGACTGCACCGATAAGAATTTTGGTCCAGGCAGGGACCTCAATACCGGCCATTTCAGCAATTTTCACCGCAGACTGACCGACAATTTTCGCATTCAGTCCGCCGTTGAGCAGAATGATGTCCTGAACGGCTTTCAGTTCTTTGCCTTTCAGAATATAACCGCCGTGGGTTTCAAAACGTTCTTTGACCTGCTCATAGACATCATCAACAACAATAACGGATTGCTCAGAGGCACAAATCACGCCGTTATCGAAGGTTTTTGACATCAGAATAGAGGCTACCGCGCGTTTGATATCAGCCGTTTCGTCAATCACCACAGGGGTATTACCCGCACCGACACCGATAGCCGGTTTACCGGAACTGTAGGCGGCTTTTACCATACCCGGCCCGCCGGTGGCGAGGATTAGGTTAGTATCCGGGTGGTGCATTAAGGCATTGGATAATTCAACAGACGGTTCGTCAATCCAGCCGATAATATCTTTCGGGGCACCGGCGGCAACAGCGGCGTTGAGGACAATCTCAGCGGCTCTGTTAGTGGCTTTTTTGGCACGCGGATGCGGGGAGAAAATGATCCCGTTACGGGTTTTCAGGCTGATCAGTGCTTTAAAGATAGCAGTGGAGGTCGGGTTGGTGGTCGGGACGATACCGCAGATAATACCGATAGGCTCTGCGATAGTGATGGTGCCGAAAGTCGGGTCTTCCGATAAGATGCCGCAGGTTTTTTCATCGCGGTAGGCATTATAGATATATTCAGAAGCAAAATGGTTTTTGATCACTTTATCTTCAATAATACCCATGCCGGACTCTTCGACCGCCAGTTTTGCCAGCGGGATACGGGCATCGGCAGCAGCGAGTGCCGCGGCCCGGAAGATGGCATCTACCTGTTCCTGGGAGAAACCGGCAAACTCGCGCTGAGCTTTCTTCACGCGGGCAACTAATTCATTGAGTTCGGTAACGTTCGTTACGGCCATACAGATCACTCCTGATAAATTGTTAAACTTTTTAAGCAAATCAGCGGATTGATACAATTTGATTATAGCGGTGATATCTTCCGGTAACTAAATCGATTTTGCCGGTAACATAATGCAGATATGCCCACTGATTTGCTTAAAAAGCCCGTCAGGTCTTTCTGTGTGCATTATAGTTGAATCGATTCAACTATAGTGAAAACAGCTTAACATTCGGGGGAAATATTAAAGTGATCTAAATCACAAATACATTAAGCTGACACCATTCAGCATGGGTAAAGACGGGAACATCACACCGTAACGGGAATGATATCGGGCTTCAATTTCACAGAAGAACTGATGATTGTCTGAAATTCAGACAGAAATAAGGCGATATAACTGTATCGAATCAGCAGGAAGCGGAAAATATTCTGCGCAAAGCAATTCCTTTTCCTGCACATTCAACGGTATGATGTCTGTGTTAATAATCACATTTATAATTATTACAACCCTTTTGCGATAGTCTGCTGTTATTATCAGTGGGCTGTCACTGTATTATCATCAGGTTGAGGATCGTTTGTGGGCAACACATTGCTGGATTTTTCCGGTTATTTAAAATTTTTTGTCGGCTTATTTGCCTTAGTCAACCCGGTCGGTATTCTGCCGGTCTTTATGAGCATGACAAATTATCAGACTGCCGCAGTGCGCAATAAAACCAACATGATTGCGAACTTTTCGGTGGCCGTGATTTTGTGTACATCACTTTTGGTCGGCGATAAGATCCTCATTATGTTCGGTATTTCCATCGAATCTTTCCGGATAGCAGGGGGAACACTGATTGTCCTCATTGCCATGTCCATGATCAGCGGTAAGCTGGGGGAAGATAAGCAGAACAAACAGGAGCAGTCGGAAACGGCGATCCGCGACAATATCGGCGTAGTGCCGCTGGCGCTGCCGCTGATGGCGGGGCCGGGGGCGATCAGCTCCTGTGTGGTCTGGAGTGCCCGCTGGCAGGGCTGGCAGAATTTTCTCGGGCTGGCGCTGACCAGCATCGTGTTTGCGTTCTGTTGCTGGCTGCTGTTCCGCTCAGCGGGACTGTGGGTGAAATATCTCGGACAAACCGGTATCAACGTTGTGACCCGTATTATGGGTCTGATGCTGATGTCTTTAGGGATCGAACTGATTATTACCGGCATGAAAATGAGTTTTCCGGGATTATTGTCATAATCACGCAGTTCATTATTATCAGACGGGGCCAATGGCCCCGTTTTTACCTCTCTCTGTTCTCCATCCGGTGATCGCCGCGCAGCAGGGCGGTGCGATCAAATTCCCGCTCAATCTTCCCGTTCGCCATAAATGCCGCCCGGTCTGACATATGGGCCACCACATCCGCATCATGACTGACCAGCAGATAGGTCATGCCGTGGGCGGTTTTCAGGTGATTAAGCAGATTGAGAATTTCCGCCTGAACGGACATATCCAGTGCGGATGTTGGTTCATCGAGTAGCAGGATCTGCGGGTGCAGCATCAGGGCGCGGGCAATGGCAATGCGCTGGCGCTGCCCGCCGGAGAGCTGATGCGGATAACGCTGTGCCACATCCGGCGGCAGCCCGACAGATACAATGGCCTCTGCCACCCGGCTGTCGATATCATGTTCACGGTGAATGCGTAGTGGTTCGGAAAGTGCCCGGTGAATGGTATGAAACGGATGCAGAGACGCATAAGGATCCTGGAAGACCATCTGCACATTGCGGCGCAAAGCTCCCTGATAACGCTGGCCGGGGTGGATATGTTGTGACAGCAGTTGCACGCTGCCCAGCCATTCCCGCTGCAATCCGGCGATCACCCGCAAAATGGTGGATTTTCCGCAGCCGGACTCACCGATAAGGCTGAACGTCTCTCCGGCATTGAGATGAAAACCGGCCTGACAAACCACCTGCCGCTGTCCGAAGCTGACGGAAAGATTATTAACCTCAATAATCGGTGCTGAATTATTTTCCGGCATGATGTGTCTCCTGAGTCAGTAA
Organism: Morganella sp. GD04133; assembly: GCF_029835375.1. NCBI lineage: Bacteria > Pseudomonadati > Pseudomonadota > Gammaproteobacteria > Enterobacterales > Morganellaceae > Morganella > Morganella sp. GD04133. The sequence goes on from NZ_JAODZS010000012.1 coordinate 76,826, forward strand.
CACCTGTAAAGCAGCGCGATCCAGTACCGGTAAATCGGTGCCGTAGGTTTGTGCATCCGGGCGGCAGGTCCATAATGTGCGGGTATAAGGATGCGTTGCCTGCGGCAGTTGTGCGGCGGGCAGCTCATCCACCTGCTGACCCTGATACATCACCATCACGCGCTGACAATGGGCCGCCACCAGCGGTAAATCGTGGCTTATCAACAGCAGCCCCATCCGGCGCTCCTCACACTGGCTGACAATCAGTTCCAGAATCTGGTGGCGCAGCCGGGCATCCAGGGCGGAGGTCGGTTCGTCGGCAATTAAGACTGACGGGTTGTTGATCAGGGCAATCGCAATCATGGCGCGTTGTCCCATACCGCCGGAAAGCTGCCCCGGATAGCGGGAGAGCGCCTGTTCTGATAACCCTGTGGCACGGGCCATGTCAAAAACACGGTCGCGGCGGTCAGATTTATTCAGTGTCTGGTGGCGCAGCAGGGATTCCTCTATCTGCTGATACAGATTTCTGACCGGATTCAGCGCATAGCGCGGATCCTGCATGATCATGGCAATGTCATTGCCGCGCAGTGCCGCCCACTGTTTTTCCCGCAGAGACAACAGGGAAGTCTGACCGAATGTCAGCGTATCTGCGCTGACCATCCCCGGTTTGCGCACCAGCCCCATCAGCGCCCTGGCGGTCATGGATTTGCCGGAACCGGATTCCCCGACCAGCGCCAGCCGCTCCTGTCCAAGGGTAAAGGAGACATTTTTCACCACCTGTGCGCGGGGGTAATCCACACACAAGTTACGGACACAAATAAGCGGCTCAGTCATGTTGCGGCTCCATAATATCCCGTAAACCATCACCCAGCAGATTGAATGCCATACCGGCAATCAAAATCGCCGCACCGGGTACGGCGGCTATCCACCACTGGTCAAAAATAACCTGCATACCATCAGCAATCATCGCACCCCATTCCGCCATCGGCGGTTGTGCGCCCAGCCCGAGGAAACCCAGCCCGGCAGCCGCCAGGATAATGGTGGCGAGATCCAGCGCCAGCCGGACAATCGCTGACGGCAGACAGAGCGGCAGAATGTGCCCCCACAGCAGACGCAGACCACGGATCCCCAGCATTTCCGCGCTGGCTAGATAATCACTGTTGCGCAGATGGCGGATTTCACTGCGTGCCTGGCGGGCATAGGCAGGCCAGGAGGTCAGGGCGAGTGCCAGTGCGCCGTTAATCAGCCCCGGCCCGAGAATGGCGACAAAGGCAAAGGCGAGGATCAGGCGCGGCATCGACATCACGATATCGGTGAAACGCATCAGAATCGTTTCCACCCAGCGACCGTAAAATCCGGCCAGAATGCCGATTAATAACCCGGCAGGCAGGGTGATGGCGGCGACCAGCGCAACCAGACCAAACATCGGGCGGGTGCCGTAGATCAGGCGGGAGAGTACATCACGCCCGTAACTGTCGGTTCCGAGCCAGTGTTGTGCATCCGGTGCCAGCAGGCGCTGTGCCGGGTTTTGCAGTACCGGGTCATAGGGGGCGAGCCACGGCGCAAACAGTGCCACCAGCAGCAGAAACAAAATAATCAGGGTACCCGTCAGCGCGGACGGGGATCGGCGGATTTTCGGCAGTAATGTCATGATTTCACCCGCGGATCGGTTAAACGCACAATCATATCGGTCACGTTATTAATAAAGATAAAGCAGATACCGATCACCAGAGTCCCGCCCATCACGGCGGTGGTATCCCCGGCAAACAAGGCGGCGGTCAGGTAACGGCCGATACCGGGCCAGGAAAAGACCGTTTCGGTCAGTACCGCACCTTCCAGCATCCCTGTATAAGCAAGGGCAATGACGGTGATCAGTGTTCCCCGGATATTCGGCAGTACATGGCGGAACAGCACCTGCATGTCGGTATTGCCTTTGGCGCGGGCCAGTGTGACATACTCTTTATTCATTTCACTCAGGCAGGCGGCGCGCGTCAGCCGGGTGATCCCCGCCAGACAAAAATAGGCCAGCAGCGATACCGGCAGGATCAGGTGTGCCACCGCATTGGTAAATGCGCCGGGGTCATCTGCCAGCCAGGTGTCGATCAGCACAAAACCGGTTTTCGCCTCGACGGTATACTGGTAGATATCATCCAGCCGCCCCGGGCCGGGGCTCCACTGCAGCGTGGCGTAGAACAGCAGAAGCATCAGCAGTCCCAGCCAGAAAACCGGTACCGAGTTACCGAGGAGTGTCAGGGTGCGGATGATAAAATCAAACGGCGTACCGGCATAACGGGCACATAACACGCCACAGAGGATGCCGAGCGACGCGCCGATCAGCAGTGAAAGTGTTGCCAGTTCGATGGTGGCGGGCAGGGTGGTCAGCACGCCGTCGAGCACCGGCTGTCCCATCGAGGAGGCCATGCCGAGATCGCCGTGCAGCAGGCGTTCCGCGTAATGCCAGAACTGAATATAGACAGGTTGATCCAGTCCCAGCTCCAGCCTGACCTGTTCATAGGTTTCATGGCTGGCGTGATCGCCGACAATTTGTAATACCCGGTCAACCGGAGAGAATGCCGACAATGCAAAGGTGATCACCAGTAACCCGAGCAGTGTCAGTGCCAGAGTGAAAACGCCCTGAAGCGTGACACGCAGGGTATGGCGAAACAGGGTTCCGGCAGGGGAAATATCGGACATACAGCAGTTCCTGAATAAAAACAAAACACACAAACCCCGTCAGCGGTACTGACGGGGTGATAAGCGGAAAATCAGCAGATTATTTGGTGACTCTGTCGTAATACACCATGTCTGCGTTCAGTCCCTGCTGATAGCCTTTCACGTTATCACGCAGTACCACCTGGTTTTGTCCCTGTGCCATAAAGACATACGGAGAACTGCGCTGTAACTCTTCCTGCATGGCGGTATACATCTGCGCACGTTTGGCTTTATCCGGCTCCGCGACGGCTTTTAGTGTGGTTTGTGATAACTGAGGAATATCCCAGCCGTTCAGCCATGCAACGGTGCTGCTCTTGCCATCATTAAAGGCGAAGGCACTGGCATTGGAATGAGCATCAAAATAGTCAGGGATCCAGAAACGGATGGCTGCCTGATGCTGGCGTGCCCGTACGCGGGAATAGACCTGACTGCCTGCCGCCGGTAATAATTCCACTTTTATGCCGCCCTGAGCAAAACTGGCCTGAAGCGACTGGGCAATAGTGATATATGGCGGTTTGTTTTCCACATCGAGGGTGAAATGGGCATCTTTAATCCCGGCGTTTGCCAGAATCTCTTTGGCTTTGGCCGGATCAAATTTATACGGGTTATTTTCCAGCGCGCCCGGTAAACCGACCGGCAGGAAGCTTTGATGAATAAAATACTGGCCTTTCAGTAAATCGCGGGTAATACCTTCATAATCGACCAGATAACGGGCCGCTTCCCACAATGCCGGGTTTTTCAGCAACGGATTGGCACTGTTGCCGGTGTTGAATGCCATATAATCCTGCTCAGCGGACGGAATATTTTCCACTCGTACCCCGGCGCTGTTTTTCAGTGCCGCAGTCTGGTCAGCACCCAGTTCACGGGCAATATCCGCATCGCCCTGCTGAATCAGCAGGCGGCGGGAAGCCGGGTCCGGCACGTTTTTAATAATAATGGACGGAATTTTGGCCTCGCCGGTGGAAACATGCGGGTTGGCCGCCATCACAATGGCCTGGTTCGGCTGATAGACTTTCAGAGAATAAGCACCGCTCCCGGCAGAGTGCATTTTCAGCCAGGCATTACCGAAGTCATTATTTTTAATATTCGGTGTCACCAATTTTTCATCCACCACCGAGGCTATCGGGGTAGATAAGAGATTCAGTGCCACGTCCGGGCTGATATCTGCGCTCCATTTTATTTTCATGGTGCGGTCGCCGGTTTTTTCAAACTGCTGCGCGATATTCTCTTTATTCCAGCCGAAAATATTGAGAATAAACGCAGGCGATTTATTCATGACCACAGCACGCTGGTAAGAGAAAATAATATCTTCCGGGCGCACCGGGTTGCCGGAGGCAAATTTTGCATTCTCTTTAATCCGGACGGTCAGGGTTTTATTGGCTGCATCGGCCTGCCAGTCTTCCAGCAAAATCGCGTCAAGCTGTTCCGGATTATCACGGTTCGGCTGCACCAGACGCTGATATAAGCTGGGAACGGTCTGGATACTGGACAGTTCATTACTCTCTGCCGGGTCAAGGCTGACAATGTCATCCAGGCTCTGGACAACAATGAGGGTATTCGGTGGTGTGGCGGCAAATGCGGAGACGGAAAAGAGCAGAGCCAATGACGCTGCCGGATATGTTTTTTTCATATATTCCCCTGAAACGCGGTGTTATTGATTTTTTGTAATACTGACACGTTAAAAAAAACAGCGCTGTTTTGCAAAGTCTGTTACGTGCTTGTTTATAACTTTTCGTTATAGCTAAAATTAATCATAGTCTGAAATTGCTGACCGGGAGATTTCACCGGCAAAAAAAGCGGAAAAACAGCAGTAATATAACAACGGGTTATCAGCTCATAAAAAAATTATACTAAAAATGGCGCTGTTTGGGCGGATACGCTAACCTGTGTCGTTCAGTAATAAACGGGTATAACAGATAAAGGTGGTTAAATAAACAACAGAAACTATATTGGCCATCAATCCATTATTTTCAGTGCTCACCAGATTGATATTTCAGTGAAATTTTTTGCTTTACTCTTTTTATTTACAGTTGTTTTTTAAGTGGTTATTAATATTTAATCAGTTAAAACTGTGATAGAGGCAGGGTTTTTATCTGGAAAAATTGCTTTTTGTTAATTAAATGTTTACTTTTTTATCCGGACTGAACAAAAACAGCCGGATCATAAGCAGCCTTGGGTTAATGTTTTATTTCAGCGGCAGAACGGCACTGTTTGCAGATAAAAACAATCACTGCCCCGGAAAATGCACATCAGACCGGAAAACAGCACCGGAAAACAGACGAAACCCGTCGCTGACGGCACTTATAAATAAAGCATTTGCGATTTTTTAATCACGTTGTTCATTTAACAGGTGTTATTCAGAAGGGACGGAAGATGAAAAAACACACTATTGCTGTTTCCCTCACGCAGGCGCTGCTGCTGAGCGCACTCTCTTATTCCGCTTGGGCGGCCCGGGTTCCGCTGGGAACCAAACTGGCGGAAAAACAGGTTATTGTTATCAATAACGGTACTGAACCGGTATCACTTGATCCGCATAAAGTGGAAGGGGTGCCGGAATCCAATATTATTCTTAATCTGCTGGAAGGGCTGGTCTCCACGGACGGTGATGGTCATATCGTGCCCGGGGTGGCGGAAAGCTGGTCGTCCCCGGATAACCGCATCTGGACATTCACACTGCGGCCGGATGCGAAGTGGAGTGACGGTTCACCGGTGACCGCACAGGATTTTGTCTACAGCTGGCGGCGGCTGGCTGATCCGAAAACCGCATCACCTTACGGCAGCTATCTGCATTATGCCTATGTCGAAAATATCGATGACATTATCAGTGGTAAAAAACCACCGGAAAGCCTCGGTGTCAACGCGATTGATGACAGAACCTTTCAGGTTCAGCTGACTCAGCCGGTACCGTATTTCCCGGATATGCTGAGCCATACCGCACTGAAGCCGGTACCGAAAGGGGCAATTGAGCAGTTTGGTGATAAATGGACATCCGCCGGAAAATTTACCGGTAACGGTGCATATACACTTTCCGCCTGGAATGTGAATGAACGGCTGGTGCTTAAACGCAATCCAAAATACTGGAACGATAAAGAAACTGTGATTGAACAGGCAACATTCCTGCCGATCCAGTCAGAAACCAGTGATATTAACCGCTATCGCGCCGGTGAAATTGATGTCACCAACAGTTCGGTTCCGCCGGTTTTATTTGCCAAAATGAAAAAAGATATTCCGGCACAGGTTCAGATTTCCCCGTATTTATGCACGTTCTATTATGAAATAAATAATACCGCGGCACCGTTTACTGACCCGAAAGTACGCGAAGCCGTTAAACTGGGGCTGGATCGCGATATTATCACTCACAAAATCATGGGGCAGGGACAAATTCCCGCTTACGGTTTTACCCCGCATTATATTAACGGCGGGCATTTCACCACGCCGGAATGGGCATCCCTGACACAGGAACAGCGCAATGAAAAAGGGCGCAAACTGCTGGAAGACGCCGGTTACAGCGAAAAAAATCCGCTGACTTTTGAATTGCTCTATAACACGTCCGATCAGAATAAACAGCAGGCGATTGCCGCCGCATCCATGTGGCAGAAAAATATCGGTGCGAAAGTGGTGCTGAAAAACCAGGAATGGAAAACATCCAATCAAAACCGTCATGAAGGGAATTATCAGGTCGCCCGGGCGACCTGGTGCGCGGATTATAATGAGCCGTCCTCGTTTCTGAACATTTTTCTGTCAGACAGCAGCAATAACACCAGTTTCTACCGAAATACCGCGTTTGACAGTGCAATGCAGCGCGCTTTACTGGCAACGGATGAAAAAACACGTCAATCCGCTTATCAGGAGGCAGAAACGCAGTTAGATCAGGACTCTGCATTAATTCCTGTTTATTATCGCGTGAGTGTCCGGCTGATAAAACCATCAGTCGGCGGTATCAGCGGCAATGACCCGCTTGATTATATGGATATTAAGCGCTTATATATGGTAGAAACACATTAATAATAAAAAATTTGCACTCACAGAGTGCGAAAAAAATGAAGGTGCGGCAGTTAAAACGAAAAGCACCTGATAAAAACGCAACAAACGCAAAACACATTCGTCAATGGGGAGTTTATGTAAGATGGTTAATTCAACGAAAAAAACACTGCTGGCACTCAGTGTGGTCGCAGCTATGGGGATGGGTATTGGTACACAGGCGTTTGCTGCGGATGTACCGGCCGGTGTTCAGCTGGCAGATAAGCAGGATTTAATCCGCAATAACGGCTCTGAGCCGCAGTCACTGGATCCGCATAAAGTGGAAGGGGTACCGGAAGCGAATATTATCCGTGACCTGATGGAAGGTATTACTCTGGAAGGACCAAGTGGTGAAATTCTGCCGGGTTCAGCCATCTCCTGGGAAAATAAAGATTTTAAAGTCTGGACGTTTAAAATCCGCGAAGATGCGAAATGGTCCAACGGTGATCCGGTCACCGCACAGGACTTCGTTTACAGCTGGCGCCGCCTGGCTGATCCGAATACCGCATCACCGTATGCCAGTTATCTCCAGTATGCTCACGTGGTAAATATTGATGATGTTATCGCCGGGAAGAAAAAGCCGGAAGAGCTGGGCATCAAAGCGCTGGATGATAAAACCCTTGAACTGACCCTCTCCGAAGAAGTGCCGTACATTCCGAAACTGCTGGCGCATAACTCCATGTCTCCGGTACATCCGGCCACCGTTGAGAAATTCGGTGATAAGTGGACGCAGCCGGGCAATTATGTCAGCAACGGCGCATACACCCTGAAAGACTGGGTGGTTAACGAAAAAATCGAACTGACCCGCAACCCGAAATACTGGGATAACGAAAAAACCGTTATCAATAATGTCCGTTTCCTGCCGATTTCTTCCGAAGTTACCGATGTTAACCGCTACCGCAGCGGTGAAATCGACATGACCTATAACAACCTGCCGATTGAACTGTTCCAGAAGCTGAAAAAAGAAATTCCGGACGAACTGCGCATTTCGCCGTATATGTGTACCTATTACTACGAAATCAATAACGAAAAAGCGCCGTTTGATAACCCGAAAGTTCGTGAAGCCCTGAAACTGAGCCTTGACCGTGACATTATGGTCAACAAAGTCAAAGCACAGGGGGATACCCCGGCATTTGGTTTCACTCCGCCGTTTGCGGATGGTATGTCAGCCAAAGAGCCTGAGTGGTTCGCGAATATGACGCAGGATCAGCGTAACGAAAAAGCACGCAAACTGCTGGAAGAAGCCGGGTTTAATAAAGATAATCCGCTGAAATTTAACCTGCTGTATAACACATCTGATCTGCATAAAAAAATGGCGATCGCGGCATCGTCTATCTGGAAGAAAAACCTCGGTGCGGAAGTTCAGCTGGTTAACCAGGAATGGAAAACCTTCCTCGATACCCGCCATCAGGGAACCTATGATGTTGCCCGTGCCGCATGGTGTGCGGATTATAACGAACCGTCTTCATTCCTGAATATGGTTCTCTCTTACAGCAGCACCAACACCCCGCATTATAAGAGTGCGGAGTTTGACAAGCTGATGAAACAATCCCTTCAGGTGAAAACCGATGCGGAACGTGCGCAGATCTATCAGCAGGCGGAAGCTCAGCTGGATAAAGACTCTGCCATTGTGCCGGTCTATTACTATGTCAGTACCCGTTTAGTGAAACCGTATGTGGGTGGCTATACCGGAAAAGATCCGCTGGATCACTTCCACACCAAAAACTTATATATGATTAAAAAATAATACCGACGGTTGGCCGCCCTGCGAAGGGCGGCCTGTGTAGTGTGTACCCCGGGAAGCGGGTACTGTATAGGAACGGGCAATGTTTAAGTTTATTCTTCGCCGTATACTCGAGGCGATCCCGACGCTTTTTGTGTTAATCACTATCTCTTTCTTTATGATGCGTCTGGCTCCGGGCAGCCCATTTACCGGTGAGCGTAAATTGCCGCCGGAAGTGATGGCGAATATTGAAGCCAAATACCATCTTAATGATCCGATTCACGTTCAGTATTTTGATTATTTAGTTCAGTTATCAAAGGGGGACTTCGGGCCTTCCTTTAAATATAAAGATTACTCGGTGAATGACCTGGTCGCCTCCGCGTTTCCGGTCTCCGCCAAACTCGGGCTGGCGGCGTTTGTGCTGGCGCTGATTGTCGGGGTGAGTGCCGGTGTGATAGCCGCACTGAACCAGAACACCAAATGGGACTATACCGTCATGGGCTTTGCCATGACCGGGGTGGTTATCCCCAGCTTTGTGGTGGCGCCGCTGCTGGTGCTTATCTTTGCCATTCATCTGCACTGGCTGCCGGGCGGCGGCTGGAACGGCGGGCAGCTCAGCAATATCATTCTGCCGATGGTCGCGCTGTCACTGGCCTATATCGCCAGTATCTCCCGTATTATGCGCAGCTCTATGATTGAGGTGATGCACTCCAACTTTATCCGTACCGCACGGGCGAAAGGTCTGCCGATGCGTAAGATTGTCTGGCGGCATGCGCTGCGCCCGGCACTGTTACCGGTGGTTTCCTATATGGGACCGGCATTTGTGGGGATTATCACGGGTTCAATGGTGATTGAGACAATTTTCGGTTTGCCGGGCGTGGGGCAGTTATTTGTCAACGGCGCGCTGAACCGCGATTACTCACTGGTACTGAGTCTGACCATCCTGGTCGGTACACTGACCATCGCCTTTAACTGTATCGTTGACGTGCTGTATGCCGTTATCGATCCGAAAATCCGTTATTAGTCCCGGAGCACGCTATGTTACCGAATGAAAAAAACCGCGAAGCTCTGGAAAATTTCACGGAGCAGCTTGATGTCGAAGGACGCAGCCTGTGGGCGGATGCCCGCCGCCGCTTTATGCATAACAAAGCCGCGATCACCAGTCTGTGTCTGTTGTTTTTAATTACCCTGTTTGTGATTTTTATGCCGATGTTGTCGGAGTTCGCGTATGACGATACCGACTGGGGCATGATGTCCGCAGCACCGGATACGGTGAGCGGTCACTATTTTGGTACCGATTCCTCCGGCCGTGATCTGCTGGTGCGTGTGGCTATCGGCGGGCGTATCTCGCTGATGGTGGGACTGGCGGCAGCGCTGGTCGCAGTGCTGGTGGGAACACTGTACGGCGCGATGTCCGGCTATGTCGGCGGCAAAACTGACTCTTTCATGATGCGCGTGCTGGAAATCCTTAACTCCTTCCCGTTTATGTTCTTTGTCATCCTGCTGGTGACCTTCTTTGGTCAGAATATTTTTCTGATCTTTGTGGCTATCGGTATGGTTTCCTGGCTGGATATGGCGCGTATTGTGCGCGGTCAGACCCTGAGCCTGAAAAGCAAAGAATTTATCGAAGCGGCGAAAGTATGTGGTGTGCCGACCCGCAATATCATTCTGCGTCATATTGTCCCGAACGTGCTGGGTGTGGTGGTGGTTTATGCCTCACTGCTGGTGCCGAGTATGATCCTGTTTGAATCCTTCCTCAGCTTCCTCGGGCTGGGTACACAGGAGCCGTTAAGCAGCTGGGGTGCGCTGCTCAATGACGGTGCTAACTCAATGGAAGTTTCGCCCTGGTTACTGATGTTCCCGGCAGCATTCCTGGTGGTGACTCTGTTTTGTTTCAACTTTATCGGTGACGGGCTGCGTGATGCCCTTGACCCGAAAGATCGCTGAGGAGGCCGCCAATGACTCAGTTGTTACAGGTTAACGACCTGAACGTGACATTCAAAACGCCGGACGGTGATGTCACAGCCGTGAACAAACTTAATTTTTCGCTGGCGGCGGGTGAGACACTCGGGATTGTCGGTGAATCCGGCTCCGGAAAATCACAGACGGCGTTTGCGCTGATGGGACTGCTGGCCCGCAATGGTGTGGTCAGCGGCTCTGCGGTATTCAACGGGCGTGAAATTCTCAATCTGAAAGAGAAAGCGCTGAACAAAATGCGGGCGGAAGAAATTTCTATGATCTTTCAGGACCCGATGACCTCACTCAACCCGTACATGAAAGTCAGTAAGCAGCTGACAGAAGTACTGATGCTGCACAAAGGTCTGAGTTCTCACGATGCTTTTGAGGAATCTGTCCGGATGCTGGATGCGGTGAAAATGCCGGAAGCCCGCAAGCGGATGAATATGTATCCTCACGAGTTCTCCGGCGGTATGCGTCAGCGCGTTATGATTGCGATGGCGCTGTTGTGTAAGCCGAAGCTGCTGATTGCGGATGAACCAACCACGGCGCTGGATGTGACGGTACAGGCGCAAATCATGACGCTGCTCAATGAGCTGAAGAATGAATTCAACACCGCGATTATTATGATCACCCATGACCTGGGTGTCGTTGCCGGTATCTGCGATAAGGTGCTGGTGATGTATGCCGGACGCACCATGGAATACGGCACAGCCCGCGATGTGTTTTATCATCCGTCGCATCCGTACTCTATCGGGTTGCTTAAGGCGGTTCCGCGCCTTGACGGGCAGGAAGACAGTGAGCTTGCGACGATTCCGGGCAACCCGCCGAACCTGCTGCGTCTCCCTGCGGGTTGTCCGTTCCGCCCGCGCTGTCAGTATGCGACAGACGAGTGCGCACGGCATGAGCCGCCGTTACAGGCATTTTCTCAGGGCCGTTTGCGTGCCTGCTTCAGAACTGCAGAGGAGTTGGCATAATGACACATTCAGAACGTCCGGTTCTGCTGGAAATTGAAGATTTAAAAGTCCATTTTTCCATCAGAGACAATAAGCAATGGTTCTGGCAGCCGGCCAAAAGCCTGAAAGCGGTGGATGGCGTAACAGTCCGTCTGTATGAAGGGGAAACACTCGGGGTGGTCGGGGAATCCGGCTGCGGAAAATCCACGTTTGCCCGTGCGATTATCGGCCTGGTAAAATCCACTGCCGGGCGGGTAACCTGGCTGGGCAAAGACCTGTGCGGAATGAGCGAAAAAGACTGGCATAATGTCCGCAATGACATCCAGATGATTTTCCAGGATCCGCTGGCGTCACTCAACCCGCGTATGACTATCGGCGATATTATTGCAGAGCCGCTGCGCACCTATTATCCGTCAATGAGTAAGACGGAAGTGACAGACAAAGTCAAAGCCATGATGATGAAAGTCGGGCTGCTGCCGAACCTGGTGAACCGCTATCCGCATGAGTTTTCCGGCGGGCAGTGTCAGCGTATCGGTATCGCCCGTGCGCTGATCCTCGAGCCGAAACTGGTTATCTGTGATGAGCCGGTTTCAGCGCTGGATGTGTCTATCCAGGCTCAGGTGGTGAACCTGCTGAAAGAATTACAGCGGGAGATGGGATTGTCCCTTATTTTTATCGCTCACGACCTGGCGGTGGTAAAACATATTTCTGACCGTGTGTTGGTGATGTATCTCGGCCATGCGGTGGAACTCGGCACCTATGACGAGGTGTATCACAATCCTCTGCATCCGTACACCAGGGCGCTGATGTCTGCGGTGCCGGTGCCTGATCCGGACAAAGAGCAGAATAAAACAATTCAGCTGCTGGAAGGGGAACTGCCGTCACCGATTAATCCGCCGTCCGGCTGTGTATTCCGCACCCGCTGCCCGCTGGCGGACAGCGAATGTGCAAGAACCCGTCCGTTGCTGGAAGGCAGTTTCCGCCATGCGGTTTCCTGTCTGAAGGTTGATCCGCTGTAAATACGGTAAAGCCGTTAATCTTATTTTTTGAGACAGAGCGCCCGTTGCGGGCGCTTTTTTTTTCATCTGCGTATCCTGCTTTTCCGCATCAACCGCAAAATCTGACAGAGCGTACTTCGCGGCCTTGCAGGCAGCTTACTGATTCCGTTATTAAAAAGCACAGCCGGTTTTCAGGTATGTCAATAACGATTGTTGACGCTTGTCAACATATAAACTACAGTAGGTACAGGTAATGAAGAAACATCCGGATAAACATATTCAGTCTGCGATTGAATATGCACTGTTGCAGGGATGGACATGGATTGCGCCGGGGAATTCCTCACATGCATTCTGCCGGTTACGGTGCGGGTCACCGTATGATGAGCACCGGCAGCATCAGATGAGTGTCTGGTCAACACCGCGGAATCCGGAAAACCATGCAAAACAGATCAGACGAAAAGTGGATACCTGTCAGTGAAAACGGGCAGCAGGAAAGGGGAAAATAATGGCACTGTATAATTTTACGCTGACGCTGTCCGGTGTGACGGCGGATACAGAGAACCTGGAGGATGCCTTATTTGCCGGCGGTTGTGATGATGCATTACTCTGTTTTTACGGCAAATCGGTCTATCTGGAATTTGATCGGGAAGCGCCGTCTCTGGATTGTGCAATCCGCACGGCGGTGGAGGACGTTGAATCAGCCGGTGTGAATGCCCGGGTGGAATCGGTGGATTCCGCGCTTGTCGGGCTGAGTGATATTGCGGAACTGACGGGGATGTCACGCCAGGCAATCGCGTTACTCAAAGATGGCGCGCGCGGCCCGGGAACCTTTCCGGGGCCGGTACAGCGGTTGCGCGGACAATCTCCGTTGTGGGACTGGGCTGCGGTTGCGGCCTGGCTGACGGCGCAGGGGCGGCTGACTACCCATTCCGGTCTGGCGGAAAACGCAAGAATTATCAGCAACTGGAATGTGGCATTACGGGCTGGTGCCGCAGAGGATCCCGCTGAAATTGACATTATCACAAGGTCATTGATTGCCCGGCGGGAAAAGTGCCGCTGCTGACAGTGTGACCGGCGGGTAAATTATTCCCGCCAGCGGACGGCATATTCCGGTGTACCGGTAAAATTCCGGGAAATCAGTACCCGGGCAAAAATCTGGTCGATATCCGCATTTTCATCCGGAGCCAGGCCGATAACCACTTCGGCACATGCCGGGTTTTGTGCCAGAAAAGGTGCAAACGCTGACCAGTCATTACCGGCTGGTACAATTTCAGCACCACCGATCTCTTCAAACTGAAGGTTAAACAGCAGGACGTCTGCGGGGTCAAGGTTATCCATTGCCTGTTCCAGAAACAGGTCATAGGCCATTTCAATTGTTTCTTGCTCGCTGAGGCGGCGGGGCAGAGAGGTACTCATGGGTCAGGTTACATTCCGGTGATCCCCCGCCGTGTTATACCGGCGGGGATAATAAAGAGGGTCAGTTTATCACAGCAGAGGACTGAAGAAATAACATAACCGCTCCAGAACCCGGTTGGTCAGCGGACGTTTCTCCCATTCGGTGTAATCGAGGCGGGTTGCGCGTGAAATATAGTCATTCTGGACAATATTCAGATCACCGGCAAAACTTTCATCATCAATAACGGCGGTGATTTCAAAGTTGAGCCACAGGCTGCGCATATCCAGGTTTACAGAGCCGACCATACTGAGCTGGTCATCCACGAGGACACTTTTCGTATGCAGCAGACCATCCTCAAACAGATAAATTTCCACACCGGCTTCCAGCAGTTCGGTATAAAACGCGCGGCTTGCCCAGCGGACGAGGAATGAGTCATTGAGGCGCGGCATCACAATTGCAACACGCACACCGCGCATGGCGGCGGTACAGATGGCATGCATCAGGTCATCACTCGGGACAAAATACGGCGTGGTGAAGGTCAGACGCTCCTGCGCGGCAAAAATAGCCGTCATCAGGGATTGCTGGATCAGCTCTTCAGGGAAACCCGGCCCCGAAGCCACAATATTGACGGTATGACCGCTGTCTTTTTCAAACGGCATTTCAATATCGTCCGGCGGCGGCGGTAACCGGCGTTCGCCGCGTTCCATTTCCCAGTCCAGTGCGTAGATAATACCGAACAGAGTAGTGACAGGGCCTTCCATCCGGACAAGAATATCGACCCATTCACCGACACCGGCGTCCTGTTTAAAGTAGCGCGGATCCACCATGTTCATACTGCCGGTGTAGGAAATATAGTTATCGATAGTGACGATTTTCCGGTGCTGGCGCAAATCCATCCGGCGCAGGGCGAAACGCAGAACATTCACCGGCAGCGCTTCGACAAATTCGATCCCTGCATCCCGCATCATCTTCGGATAATCATGCCGGAAAAAGTGCCAGCTGCCGGCGGAGTCAACCATTATCCGGCATTTTACCCCCCGTTTTGCGGCAGCGAGCAGGGCATTGGTGACATTGTCCACATCACCACCCGGTTTCCAGATGTAAAACACCATATCAATGCTGTATTTTGCATTATCGATATCTTTGACAATCTGGCGCAATGAGTCTTCACAGGTAGTAAACAGCTGAATCTGGTTACCTTTTACCCCGGGAATACCCTGGCGGTGTTCGATCAGCTGAAACAGCGGGGTCGCCTGGGTGCTGTTTTTAGTGGCGAAAATGTGTTTTGACTGACGCAGATTTTCGACCCAGCCGGAAACGGACGGCCACATTCCTTTTGCCTGTTCAACCCGGCGGCGGCCGAGGTGAAGTTCACCGAAAGCGAGATAAGCGATTATCCCGATAAAAGGCAGAATATAGATGATCAGTAACCAGGTCATGGTAGATGTCACCGGGCGGCGTTTGTACATCACGCGGACAGAGATACCGGCCACCAGCAGCCAGTAGAAAAGAATACTCAGCCAATATAACAGCGTATAAAATGTCGACATAGGTATTATCTTTCCCTAAGAATAAGGTTTGCAGACAAAACAGGCACAGGATCTGATTGATACTCCATCGGAAAATGTATCAGAAAGCCATCTGTAATGCTGCTATATTTGTGATTTAAGTCAGTTTAACCCCTTTTTTCTGCGGATGTCTGCAGATATTGCGGGAAAGCGGTTGGTTATTGTGTCAGGCAGTTTATAATAATTGCCCTTATTATTAGCGTATTTTTTCACACAGTCTAAAAAAAGGGTTTAGTTATGAGACACAGCAGACCGGAAGTTGCACGTTGGCGTATGTTACGGCAGGCAACCCGCCGTCGTCGTCGCTGGCTTGAAAGCCAGTCCCGGCGGAACATCCGGATTTTCGCCCTGCGTAAGCTGGATATCGCGAGACAGCGCCGTTCGCTGCTGTTTGCTCAGGCTGGATTAAACCGCTAAGAAGTGACCACCTGCACGATAAGTGACAATGGTTGCGTCTTTCGTATTGAAATTGATTGCTATTTGCATTTAAACTAGTGACCATTGTCATTATTAGCTGCTTATAAGATTGTATCGATTATGCCTATTTTTCGCTGGATCAGCTGGCCAATTCTCATTTCTCTTTGTCTGCATGCCTCTGTGGCTGCAGCGATTTACTACAACATAAACAAGGAGGTTGCGGACGAACCTAAGGTGCTGATGGTGGAGATGACAGCATTTGCGCCTGCACCGGCAGCTGCGGTGGCTGAACCTCAGCCTGAGCCGGAACCCGAAGCAGAACCGGAGCCCGAGCCCGAGCCGGAACCGGTCGTGAAGCCGGTTATTGAAAAACCGGTGGAAAAGAAACCGGTTGAGAAAAAACCAAAGCCAAAACCGAAAAAAGAGAAAAAAGTTGAGAAACCGGCTGTAAAACCGGCAGAAACCAAAGCACCGGTATCCGATAAACCACTGTTCAGCGGTACACCGGATGGTCAGCTGGCCGTGAAAAAAGCCCCTGCAGGTCCCGCGGGAAATGTCGCCTCTGCCGGACAAAGCGATGTTGGCGGTGGTGATCCGAGAGCGTTACACCGTTCCGATCCGGTTTATCCGGCACGGGCACGCAGTCTCGGCAAAGAAGGGAAGGTGAGGGTCAGGTTTGATGTCGATACGGATGGTCGTATTCAGAATATTGATATTATCGAAGCATCACCGAAAAATATGTTTGAACGTGAAGTCCGTAACGCAATGCGTAAGTGGCGTTACGAGAAAAAGCCGAAGAAAGGCATGACGACAACCATTATTTTCCGGATCGACGGTAAAACCACGATTCAGTGATCAGATAAAATAAGAAAACCCGGCACATAAAAATGCCGGGTTTTTTGTTGTTGTTTTATTTTGCCGGGAAAAGATCAGCGCGTAAATTCACCAGGTTATCCGGTATCACATGAATAACCCCTTCACCCGGAATATCAATTTCGGCAATCATAAACAGTGCCATCGTTGTCAGCAGCGGCAGAATTAAAATCATCATATTGCTGCCGCGCAGTCCGCGGATATTATACCCGATCAGCACATTGGCACTGACGGCAAACAGAACCAGTAATATCCAGGCAGCGCCCGGAATCTGATAGCGCCAGCTGGCCATGGTTTTTTCTTCGGAAACATAGAGATCACTGAATGCTGTCAGTACAGAGGCAATGACCGGATTCGGGGTCGCACGGGCTTCAGATGCAGCAATTTCCCAGAGAGAGGACTGGGCCTCAAGGGAGATATCCCGCCATTTTTCATTTTTTGCCTGTGAACCGCCGTTAAAAAAATCAATACGTGCGTCAATATACGTGTTAAGCAAAGTATTTGCCCGCAGATTATTTTCCGGGGACAATAATTGTGCCCGCTGAAATGCATTACCGATGGCAATAGCTTCGTTTTCTTCCATTTGTTCGCGGTTATTATAGCCGCCGATAGAAATCGTCAGTAAAAAGCCGATTAATAAACCCAGCAGAGATAATACGGCACCGAGAACAATTTTGGTTTCATCATCCGCTAATTCCGTCTTACCGTGACGTTTTTTGAACAGATATTTTCCGGCATAGGCTGAGCCGACCGATAAAATAAAGGTAACGACAAATAAGACGACAGAATCAGAGACTAAAGCGTTAAACAGCGCTGACATACAGAGACCCTTTAACAAAAAAATACCTCAGCAGAACGCAGAGATGCAGGTGGAATAAAGCCGGCCTGAGAAGGCCGGCCGGATACAAAACAGAGATATCATCCGTTGACGGGAAATACGGTCCTTTAAAATTATTTCAGCAGTCTGACTCTGACAGGTTTGCCTTTGATTTTACCCTGCTGAAGCAGTTTGCGTGCCTGCTGCGCGATACCCTGACGTACTGCGACATAAGCATGCATTGGCTGGATCACGATTTTGCCGATATCTTCGCCGTTCAGTCCCATATCACCGGTCATTGCACCGAGAATGTCTCCGGGGCGGATCTTGGCTTTTTTGCCGCCCTCGATGCACAGTGTCGCCATTGCCGCATCCAGCGGAGTGATGCGCAGCCCGGCCGGGATTGGCTGCCAGTTCAGTTTCATATGCAGCATTTCTTCCAGTGCGTTTGCACGGACCGCTTCTTCCGGTGCGCACAGGCTGATCGCCAGCCCGCTTTCACCGGCACGGGCGGTACGGCCGATGCGGTGGATATGCACCTCCGGATCCCACGCCAGTTCATAGTTGATTACCAGCTCAAGGGCTTTGATATCCAGTCCGCGTGACGCCACATCAGTGGCAACCAGTACACGGCTGCTGCCGTTGGCAAAGCGGATCAGCGTCTGGTCGCGCTCACGCTGTTCCATATCACCGTGCAGCACCAGAACACTCTGTCCGCTGCTTTCCAGGGCGTCATACACATCCTGGCAATCTTTTTTGGTATTACAGAACACCACACAGGATGCAGGTTGTTCACGGCTCAGTAATTTCTGTAACAGCTCAGTTTTTCCGCGGCGCGATACTTCATAAAACTGTTGTTCAACTGCCGGCAGTTCATCGGTGCTGTTGATTTCAATGGTTTGCGGATCGCGCTGAAAACGGCGGCTGACGGCCGCTATCTCATCCGGCCAGGTGGCGGAAAACAGCAGGGTCTGGCGTTCTTCCGGGGTACGGGAGAGAATGTCAGTAATATCGTCAGCAAAGCCCATATCCAGCATACGGTCAGCTTCGTCCAGCACCAGGGTGCGGATAGCATCAAGGTGCAGCGTGTCTTTACTCAGGTGATCAAGCAGGCGGCCCGGCGTTGCCACAATAATATGCGGCGGGTGGATCAGGGAATCACGCTGGGCACCGAACGGCACACCGCCGCATAAGGTCAGGATTTTGATATTCGGCAGATAACGCGCCAGCCGCCGCAGTTCCCCGGCAACCTGATCGGCCAGTTCACGGGTCGGGCAGAGAACCAGAGCCTGAGTCATAAAGTGTCCGGCATCGATATGCTGTAACAGCCCGAGACCAAATGCGGCGGTTTTTCCGCTGCCGGTTCTGGCCTGCGCACGGACATCTTTACCCGCGAGAATAGCCGGTAATGCCGCGGCCTGAACCGGAGTCATGGTCAGATAACCCAGTTCATTCAGGTTGGTAATTTGTTCTGCGGGAAGTGCATTAAGTTCAGCAAATGAGGTCACGATGAAAATTCCGGATTAAATAAAAAGAGAGATTTGCGGCAATGATACTATTACCGGGCGCCGGTGTCGCGGGGAACCTGCGGGTTATCCCGGCAGACAAAACGGCCACTCAGAAGAGTGGCCGGTTATGAAACGCTTATTTTAAATCACTGTTACTGCTGTCTAACTGAAAATGACGTTTTCCGTCAGGCAGCGGGCGGGGACGGTTATCCGCATCCACCGCAACATAACTGAAGACAGCTTCTGTTGCACGGTAACGGTCACCGATAGGATGGGTAGCCACTTTCTTCACCCAGACCTCGACTTTGACCGTCATGGATGAATTTCCGGTTTTCAGGCAGCGCGCATAACAGCAGACCACATCACCGACCGCCACAGAGCGCAGAAAGGTGATGCCGTCCACGCGGACTGTCACCACGCGGCCCAGTGCAATCTCCTTTGCCAGGATAGCACCGCCGATATCCATCTGCGACATCAGCCAGCCACCGAAGATATCCCCGTTGGCATTGGTGTCTGTCGGCATGGTTAAGGTGCGCAGCACCAGTTCTCCGTTAGGTAAACATTGTTGTTGAGTCATGAGAAACACTTACATCCGTTTAACGAAAAAGGACAGCGGCAGAAATAAACCGATATCCGGTTGATTTTATTATTTTTCTTCTTCCCGTGGCAGATGACGGTAAATATATACCACACTGGCAACGGTAAATACCAGCGTTACTGCAGTCAGGCCAAACACTTTGAAGTTCATCCAGGTATCCATTGATAACCAGAATGCGACGTACACGTTTACCGCCGCGCAGACGATAAAGAAGAGAGCCCAGGCGAGATTCAGACGCTGCCAGACCTGCGGCGGCAGGGTCAGCTCTTTGCCCAGCATTTTCTGAATCAGCGGCTTACCGAAGATGAACTGACCGCCCAGCAATACGAGAGCAAACAGGGCATAAATAATCGTCACTTTCCATTTGATAAACTGCGGGTCATGGAAAACGATGGTCAGGGTACCGAAGATGGCGACAATCACGAAGGTGATAACAGCCGATTTCTCCAGATGCTTATACAGGAACCAGCGGACAGCCAGTGCCACCGCAGACGCGGCAATTAAGGCACCGGAGGCGTAATAGATATCCACGGTTTTATATATGGCAAAAAAGATAACCAGGGGGATAAAGTCTAGTAGTTGCTTCATAATTGAGTCTGTCCGAAATTTAAATTTATTTTAAGCACGTGGCATTCAGTCTCTTATTTTTAAAGAAAAAAAATATATTACAATTGATTTTGCAATATTTTACCATAAGACGCGGTCTGACTATCTTCTTTATCCGCGTTCGGTTATAAATCAGTTTAACTATCAGCAGTAAAATTAAATTGTACATCTTAATACGATATTTTTATAAGGGGCGATAATGCAGCCGAACCGACTTTTGCGCTGGATGCCGGGACTTTCTGTTTTTCTGCACTATGAACGCAAAAATTTGCGCTTTGATATCCGCGCGGGGCTTTCTGTTGCTGCCGTGGCATTGCCGGTGGCTATCGCTTACACGGGGCTGATGGGCATTAATGCCATTGTCGGTCTCTACGCCTGTATCCTGCCGATGGTGACTTATGCGCTGTTCGGCTCCTCCCGTCAGCTGATTGTCGGGCCGGATGCGGCGACCTGTGCGGTCATTGCGGCGGCGATTATCCCGCTGGCAAAAGGTGACCCGGATACGCTGTGGCAGCTGGCGATTATCATGACACTGATGACCGGTGTCTGGTGCCTGATTGCCGGGCATTTCAAACTCGCCGCGTTTGCGGATTTTTTATCGCAGCCGATTTTACAGGGGCTGCTCAATGGCGTGGCGGTCACGATCATTGTCGGGCAGATAGGAAATGTGCTCGGGCTGGATGAACTGCCGTCGCAGCTGATTGAGTGCCTGGTGGCGCTGCCGGCGCATCTGCATCTTATGCATATGCCGACGCTGATCCTCTCCGGTGCCAGTCTGGCGGCACTGTTTTTATTACGGGCTGTCCGCCGCAGCTGGCCGGGACCGCTGATTGTGATGACGATTGCCACCCTGGTCAGCGCTCAGCTGGATTTTGCCTCAATGGGGATTTCCGTGGTCGGTAATCTCGGTAACGGGCTGCCGCATATCAAAATGCCGGCGTTTGATCCGGGCCTGCTGCGTGAACTGGTGATCCCGTCACTGAACCTTGCGGTGATCAGTATTGTCAGCTTTATGATGACAGTGCGCAGTTTTGCCGAGAAAAACGGCTATGCCATCGATGTGGATCAGGAGCTGCGTGCTCAGGGGTATATCAACATTGCCTCCGGGTTATCGCAGGGATTCGCGGTCAGTGCCGCAACCAGCCGTACCGCTGTCAACGATGCCACCGGCGGTAAAACACAGATGGTGTCCCTGATCGCAGCGGGATTAATCGCGCTGGTGCTGTTTTTCCTGACCAGTTTCCTCGGACACATCCCGCTGGCAACACTCGGGGTGGTACTGATTTACTCCTCCTGGTCGATGTTCAGCATCCGTCAGATTTTCTCTTTCCGTAAACGGAATAAATCGGCATTCACCCTGGCGCTGTTTACCCTGGTGGCGGTGCTGGTAGTGGGGCTGATCAACGGTATCGGGTTTGCGGTTCTGCTGGGACTGGTACAATTCCTGCGCACTGTTTTCCGTCCGACTGATCAGTTACTGGGTGTGGATGAGCAGGGGATGATCCATTCCATCAACAACAGTAACGTGGATATTAATCAGGTTGACGGATTATTGATGTACCGCTTTAACTCACCGCTGACCTATTTCAACGTGGGGTATTTTAAAAAGCGGATATTGCAGGTGGTGAATACGGCACCAAAACGCCCCGGATGGGTGGCCGTGGATGCGACCGTCAGCTTTATCAATAATGATATGAGCGTGTTCAGTACCCTCAATGAGCTGGTGACTGAGCTGAAAATCAAAGGCGTCACCCTGATCCTGGCGGGACGGCGCACCGAGCTGACACGCTGGGTATCGGAAAACAAAATCAAACGCAATGATGATGATTTGATTATTGTGCCGGATCTCTATTTCGCTATCCGGCTGATTCAGAGCAAACAGCAAAGCCGCATCAAAGCGATAGAAGAGGCGATGGCGCAGGCGGCTGAAGGAACGGAAAAACCGCTCACCACCTGATCGCAGCAATAAACCCGCCCTGCGGGCTGCGGCGGAACTGTATGGTCATGTGATGCAGTTCCGCAATTCGTTTGACAATCGATAGTCCCAGACCGCTGCCGGTTTTTTCCTGTCCCGGCGGCCGGTAAAAACGTTCTCCCAGCCGGGCCAGTATTTCATCACTGACACCCGGCCCGTCATCCTCAATGACTAACTGTTGTGCAGTCAGCGTCAGCTGAACGGTGCCGCCGGTTTTACCGTAGCGGATGGCATTATGCAGCAGATTGCGCAGCATGACAGTCAGCAGCAGCTGTTCGCCGCGGACAGTCAGTTCAGGTGCGGTGATGTCCGGTATTATGCTGACCTGATGCGCCGCTGCATCCGGGGCGGTTTGTGCAACGGCATCATTAATAATGGCTGACCAGCGCAGCTCTGTGCTTTCCAGCGGCTGAGACTGTGATTCCAGCCGTGAGAGGGTCAGCAGCTGATCCACCAGACGGGTGGCACGGTCAATTCCGGTGAGCAGATTCGCGGTCACGTGTTCCCGGGTGGCCGGGTCATCGCCGGCAATCTGCATCACTTCGGACTGTACTTTCAGTGCAGCCAGCGGGCTGCGCAGTTCATGGGCGGCATCAGAGGTGAAACGGCTTTCCCGCTCACGCAGGTCGCGGATCCGCAGAAATAATCCGTTCAGCGCGTCCAGCATCGGACTGACTTCTTTCGGCAGCACCGGCGGGGCAAGCGGGGTCAGTTCCGCCGGGTTCCGGCGCTGTAACTGACGTGCCAGCAGACGCAGCGGCGTCAGGGCGCGGGTCAGCAGCCACAGGAACAAAAGCAGCATCAGGGGCAGCGCCACCAGCCACGGAACCGCCTGAGCGGTGATAATCGTCAGTCCCATATCCTCGCGGTATTCCCATTCCTGGCCGACTACGATGATGTAGCGGCCATCAGCGGAAGGCAGCTGCACAAAGCGCCAGCGGTCGTTGTCATCCGTCAGCGAGCCGTCACGAAACCCGTTTTTCTTGTCGGAGAACGGAATTTTCCGGCCGTTCTCGCCGTCATCCAGCACCCGCTTGCCCTGCGGGGTAAAAATAGCAAAAGCCAGCGCATCATCATCCTGCTTTCCGCGGTTACCGGAGAGCATTTTTTTGGTTTTCTTAATAGCGGACGACGGAAATTCCAGCCCGGACGGCAGAACCGACAGGCGTTTGGCAAAGGCCATTTGTTGCGTATCAAATAATTCATTGATGGATTTTGTGGTCTGCATCCAGGCAAACAGACTGGCGATCCCCCAGGTCAGCAGAGTTAGCAGCAGCAACAGCCCGCCCAGCCGGAGGCGCAGACTATACGTTCTCATCATTCTTTCCCGCGACATAACCGACACCGTGAATGGTTTTGATAAACCCGCGTCCCAGTTTGCGGCGCAGATAGTGAATATGCACCTCAACGGCATTACTGGAAACATCCTCATCCCAGTTATACAGTTTCTCTTCAATCATTGCGCGGGACAGCACTTTCTGCGGATTGCGCAGAAACAGTGCCAGCAGTGCCAGTTCTTTGCTTTTCAGCGATACCGGCACACCGTTGCGGGTGACAGTCATGGCCACTGGGTCCATCTCCACATCGCCGAGCACCAGTTTCTCAGAAACCTGCCCGTAGCGGCGACGGATCAGCGCCTGTAACCGTGCCGCCACTTCCGCAAGTGCAAACGGTTTGCACAGATAATCATCCGCGCCCTGTTGTAAGCCGCTTACGCGCTGCTCAAGAGCATCACGGGCGGTCAGGATCAGTACCGGCTCGTCACGGCCCTCCGAACGCCACTGTTTCAGTATCTCCAGCCCGTCCATGCCCGGCAGGGAGAGATCAAGGATCACGGCATCATAAGGGGCAGAATAGAGGGCCTGCTGACCGGTCAGGCCATCGGTAAACCAGTCAGGCGTAAAGCCGAGCCGGCTCAGGCCGATTTTCAGCCCGTCACCAATCAGCCGGTCATCTTCAATTAATAATATCCGCATAATTCTTATCCGTATAAATAGCGCTATACTAGTTTTAACCCGGATATCTCAGGATAACCACCTGTTTTCGCTGAAATTAAAAATATAGTCAAAAATGACATCCCCTTAAGATCCTGTTAAGAACTTAATGGTTTAATAGTGTCCATGAAGCAAAGACGCTTCCTCATAAAGGAGATAAATGATGAAAAAATTACCTGCACTCGCATTACTTGCCACATTACTGGCAGGATCAGCCGGTTCCGTTTTTGCAGCCAACGGCGGTTTTGAAGGTCCCGGCGCGACAGCGGCGGCAACAACCACAACAACATCACAAAACGGCGGTTTCAGCGGCCCGGATGCCCGTAAAATGACCGTTGCGGATGCACTGAAATTATCCGATGATGCACCGGTTGTACTGCGCGGCACAATTGTCCGTCAGCTCGATAATAAACATTATGAATTTAAAGACAGTACCGGCACTATCCGTGCTGAAATTTCCCCGAAACGCTGGAACGGACTGAAAGTTACACCGCAGGATGAAATTGAGGTCGAAGGGGAAATCGACAAAGAATGGAATAAAACCGAACTGGATGTGAAAGCCGTGCGTAAAGTGCAGTAATCACCACCGCAGACACACCGGATAATCAGGCCATCTTACCGGCCTGATTGAGATTGCTGACAAAGCAGGATAAAACGTGGTTTTTCCTGCTTTGTGTTATCAGCCGAAAATTAATAAATTGATTTTCCTGGTTTATTTTTACAACCTCTGTCGGTCGTCGCCAATCCCTGCGGGCTTGTCAACGGCCTGAATCAGGCCATTTCACCGGCCTGATTCTTTATCTGCACATGTCTTATTTTCTGTGACAGCAGGTGCAAAATATCGTTCTTTTGTGCCTCTGACTGAATATCCCGCAGCGGAAGAATAATGCCGTCATTTTTGCCGTGGTAAAGATAAATTCCGGTGTTGCTTTCGGCATAATCAATGACAGCCCCCCAGGCAAAAAAAGAATGGTGAAGGGCTGAAACCTGGCTTATTCCGTCATTACTCAGTTCAAACGTTACCGGACGCAGGAGGTAATGTCCGGGCTGAACAGAAAACTGACGTATAATCCGTCTGTTTTTGACAGAACGGCTGAACATAAACACCAACAGCGATAAAAAACCGCAGCTTAGTCCGTAAAAAACAGAATAACTATCAAACTTGCCCGGCAGCGGCGAAAAGGTGCTGAAAATAAGCAATAACATCCCGCATAATATCAGCCAGATAAGAAAATAAGGAATACGTCGCCACCCGACCGGTTCCTGATAAAAATGCCGGAAACTGAAAGTCTGGTAGTCAGCCAGATCCTGAACTGTGAGCGTGACGGGCAGGGTGATCATCATTGTATTCCTTTACACAGAAGATAAGAGGCTGTCGTTATAAACCATCCGGAGATAACGGACAGAGGCATCACACTCCCGGGTATTGATTTCAAACCCGGACAGCTCAGCAATGGTCGTCTGATATTCCCTGAACAGCCTGCACATCAGAAACAACGCCTGCCAGTTATTTTCCGGTTCCGCATCAGAATAGGTTCCCAGAACGGTTTGCATCTCACGAGTGGTCAGATAACGGGATAAATATTTTCCGTCTTTTCCGGTGGTCAGGTTAAATCCGTTGGTATAACCGGTTTTCCAGTCGAGCATCTGCATAAATGCCGGGCGGACAACATTTTCCGTCATGGCTTTGGCGAAGGTGATTTCACGCCGTGCCAGACCTTTGGCCACATTTGTCACACACCACCAGAATTCATTGGCGGTTTCGGCAAATAAACGGGCATCAGGCGGCGTAATAAAATAACTCCTTTCATCCGCCGGGGCGATACCGGCGAAGAGGCCGTCTTTATCCGCGAGAAGCACCGTCAGGCTGTCATGTTTATATTCTGAGGCACAATGCGTCAGCGGAAACAGAGTCAGATCTATCCGGTGGCCGTCCTCATAGATCATCAGCAGGGTATACGCCGCACGGGGCGGCATACCTTCATTACCCAAAAGCATATCATCAGGGCATTGCTGTAATACCGGAACGCCGAAAAATGACTCCCGCAGGGCGGGAAACTTTGCCGCTTCAATATTGTGTACAAAAAAGACAATATCGAAGTCCTGATATTTATCGGCAGCAACCTGTCTATTTGCCCGTGACCCGTTGAGCACAGCCGCGCGGATATTATCATCTGCACGGACATAGTCCTGTATTGCCCGGTAAATATCATTGTCTGTGCGCATCATGCAGCCTTACTGATAGTCACTGACAGATTGTGATTGTGTAAATAACTGGTAGAACCGGAACAGATAAATAATCACCAGTCCGCTGATGATATTATTAATGAAGAGAATAACGGTCATCAGAATATGTTCGTTTACGATAGGAAGTTTACTAAGAAACACTACGGATGCCTGTTTCAGGGCAAACCATATTAAAATAGCCGGCAGAAGTGTTCTGATATTTTTCAGGGCAATATTTCCGCTGATTTTGATGGCGGTAAATACGCTGTTCTTTTCGGTGAACATAATAACCGGAGCCAGTGCCAGTAACATGGCCAGAATTAATCCCGGCAGATACATGGCGACCAGTCCGAGTGCAATCACCAGTGAACAGATTAACAGCAGAATCAGCATGCGCGGAACACGTCCGGCAGAGCCGGTGATGGCCTGTAAAGCGGATACCGGCTGTCCCTGTGAAGTACTGAAAATCAGGAAAATCATGGCGGTTACAAAGACGGCATTGCCCAGCAGGGAGCTGAAAATTGTGCCGAGACCGGTTTTCAGCATTTGCCACTGGTCGTCGGATGTCAGCGCGGCAACAGCGCGCTGAAAGCCGCCGGAGCCTTCAGTGACGTAGGTGGTTTCCAGCGAGCGGATCAGCGCCAGCCCATTGGAATTGTAAGTCAGGAGCACATTGAGCCCGACGGTCACAGCAGCGGTAAGCAGCGAAATGATCAGGACAGATAACAGCTGATTACGGAAAAAATTCAGGCTGTCGCGGGCGAGAACCGGCACCGGCATGGACATGGAACAACTCCTGTAAGGCATGAAATAAAAACGTTGATGCAATTGTAAAACAGTATGGCAGGGATTGTAACCTGTTCGTCCGGCGGAAATACAGTATTCAGACGGAATATCCGGAAGCAGATAGCCAAATAATCACAAATAATTAACAATAATAAAACAAAGTAGCCGGCTGAATAGTCAGTATTGTATTTTACAAATTGATATAAAACACATAAATAATGAGCACTCTGAAAATGGTAATCGCTGTTTTTGATATAAATCAATAAATGAAAATGTCACCATGGAATAATAATTCAGATCTTTGTGAAAAATGCGTTTTTTATTTAAATGTTGTGATCTGTCTTAGATCATAATTAGATTTAAGTCTGTATATTTCAAACTGTACTTATTGTGTGTTTTTTCTTTTTTTAGGATGGGATAGATAATGAAAAAGCTTTCTGCAGTGTGTTTAGCACTGGCAACGGTTTTACCGTCAGTTTCAATGGCACACCAGGCCGGTGATTTTATCATTCGTGGTGGTACCGCGACTGTGCGTCCGAATACAGGCTCTGATAATGTTCTGGGTTTTGCCGGCTCTTTTGAAGCAAATAACAATACGCAGCTGGGTCTGACCTTTACTTATATGGCAACCGATAATATCGGTATTGAATTATTGGCTGCGACTCCGTTTGAACACAAAGTTTCACTGCCATCATCCCTGGGTGAAATCGCATCAGTTAAAGATCTGCCGCCAACCTTAATGGCTCAGTATTATTTCCGTACTCCGGAAGATAAACTGCGTCCGTATTTAGGTGTGGGTGTGAACTATACCTTCTTCTTTGATGAAGGGTTTAACGGTACCGGCAGTGGCGCAGGCTTACGTGATCTGAGTTTAGGTGATTCCTGGGGCTTTGCGGCACAGGCTGGTCTGGATTATCAGTTAGATGACCACTGGCTGCTGAATGCGTCAGTCTGGTGGATGAACATCGAAACAGATGTGGACTTCAAAGCAGGTAATGACAGTTACTCTTATAAAACCCGTCTTGACCCGTTTGTCTTTATGTTTGGTGCGGGCTACAAATTCTGATAATTCGTGTTATCAGTACCATAAAAAACGGCGCAATCATCATTGCGCCGTTTTTGTATCCGGTAATCTGATAGTCAGGGTCACCGCAACTTCATTGAGTTAATAACAACCTTCACGCCGGGAACTTTACGTGCGGTATTCACCGCCAGGTTTGCTTCTGTTTCTGAAGAGACAAATCCGCTCAGCTGAACTTTGCCTTTGAACGTTTCCACGCTGATTTGGGTGGATTTAATGCCTTTCTCACCCAGTAACGCTGTTTTTACTTTTGTGGTGATGACAGAATCATCAAAATAACCCCCGGTACCTTCACTGGTGGCAGTCGGGGCACAGGCGGACAGCGTGAAAGCCATAAACATGACAACAAAAAATGAGGTGACCAATTTCATATACTTCATTATGTTCTCCTTATTACCGGCACGGTTCACAGAATAATGTGTGCCTGACCCTTTCAGTATTGATGAAAACTGAATGTTTCTCAACAAAAAATAACCCGCTGTTAACAGCGGGCGGAGTGAAACATTATAATTGCGTTGCGTTTTTCATTTTCTGCGTAAATTCCCGCAGTTTCTGACACATAACCGGTACATTATCCAGATTTGCGGCGATGATTTTTACCACGGCAGATCCGGAAATTGCCCCCGCCGCGCCATTTTTCAGTGATTCCTGCACCTGTTCCGGTTCGGAAATTCCGAATCCCTGAACCGGCGGGGCGGCATTCAGTGCGGTCAGTTTGGCGGTCAGATCAGCCAGCGATTTTTCAGCCCGTTTTTCTGTTCCCGTCACACCGGCACGGGAAAGCAGATAAGTATAGCCTTTCCCGGCGGCAGCCAGTGTCTCCAGTAATTTGTCATCTGCATCCGGCGGGCAGATAAAGACCGGCGCGATATTATTGGCCAGCGCGGCATCCCGGAACGGCTGAGATTCATGCAGCGGCACATCGGCGATCAGAACCGAATCCACACCGGCGTTTACCGCGGTTTCATAAAACTGACTGATACCGTTATGGAAGACCAGATTGGCATACATCAGCAGTCCCACCGGCAGCTCCGGATACTTCGCACGGATTTGTGTAATCAGCTCAAAGCAGCGCGCCGGGGTCATACCGGCAGCAAAGGCGCGGAGGTTGGCATCCTGAATCACCGGACCGTCTGCCAGCGGGTCAGAAAACGGAATGCCGATCTCCAGGGCATCGGCACCACCCGCCACCAGAGCATCAATAATTTGCAGGGAAACCTCAGCGGACGGGTCACCCAGAGTGACAAACGGGATAAATGCACCCTGATTGCGGGACTGCAAACGCTGGAAAAGTTGTTCATACCGGCTCATCAGAAATCACCTCTTGCTTTAAAAATGTCATAAACAGTGAAAATGTCTTTGTCTCCGCGACCGGAAATATTAACGATAAGAAGTTGTTCTTTCTCCGGATTTTCGCGGATCATTTTCAGTGCGTGTGCCAGGGCATGGGAGGATTCCAGTGCCGGGATAATCCCTTCCTGACGGCTCAGCGTTTTAAATGCCTCAAGGGCCTCATCATCGGTGGCGGAAACATAATCGGCCCGGCCGATGGCATTCAGATATGCGTGCTGCGGTCCGACAGACGGAAAGTCCAGACCGGCGGAGATGGAGTAAGATTCCTCGATCTGACCATCTTCTGTCTGCATCATCGGTGATTTCATACCGAAGTAGATACCAATACGGCCATGTTTGAGCGGTGCGCCGTGCTCGCCGGTTTCAATACCGTGCCCGGCCGGTTCGACGCCGATCAGCGCGACAGATTCATCCGGAATAAACCCGGCAAATGCGCCGATAGCATTTGAGCCGCCGCCGATACAGGCGATCACCGCATCCGGTAAACGGCCTTCACGGGTGAGGATCTGGGCACGCGCCTCATCACCAATCATGCGCTGGAATTCGCGGACAATGGTCGGGTACGGATGCGGGCCTGCCGCGGTGCCTAATAAATAGTGGGCGCGGTCATAGTTCCCGCTCCAGTCGCGCAGCGCCTCATTACAGGCATCTTTCAGGGTGGCGGAACCGCTGTGCACCGGGATGACTTCCGCGCCCATCAGTCGCATACGGAACACATTCGGGGACTGACGTTCCACATCTTTTGCCCCCATATAAACACGGCATTTCAGCCCGAGCAGCGCACTGGCGAGCGCTGCCGCGACACCGTGCTGACCGGCACCGGTTTCGGCGATAATTTCCGTTTTTCCCATCCGTTTTGCCAGCAGTGCCTGGCCGAGTACCTGGTTGGTTTTGTGGGCACCGCCGTGCAGTAAATCCTCGCGCTTCAGGTACAGTTTGGTTTTGCTGCCTGCCGTCAGGTTTTTGCACAGCGTCAGGGCTGTCGGGCGACCGGCATAGTTTTGCAGCAGGTCGGTAAATTCGCGCTGAAACTCCGGGTCTTCCTGAGCGGCAATAAAGGCATCTTCGAGCTGGTCGAGTGCCGGGATTAAAATCTGCGGTACAAACTGCCCGCCGAATTCACCAAAGTAGGGATTTAATTTACTCATTGTTTCTGATCCTTTTTCTTTTCAGTCGTTAGTCAGGCAACTTGCTGATGTAATTGATTAAATATTTGACGGAGTTTTTCTGCATCTTTAATACCGGGGGCGGACTCCGCGCCGGAGTTAAAATCCAGCCCGGCAGCACCGGAAGCGGCGGCGGAGACACAATTTTCCGCATTCAGCCCGCCCGCGAGGGTAAAGGGCACCGGCAGTGAAGGAGGCAGGGTCTGCCAGTCGAACGTCTGCCCGGTGCCGCCTTTGCCGTTATCCAGCACCAGGCGCACCACGCCGTCCGGAACGGTGATATCCGCACCGTGCGACATATCCAGCGCTTTCCAGATCTCACATTTTGCCGGGAGATGCAGGCGCAGCAGCGCGATATCGTGCTCGTTTTCATCACCGTGTAACTGAACAGCATGCAGTTTCAGGCGGCGGGCAATCGCGGCGATATCTGCCGGGTCGTGGTTACGGAATACGCCGACATACGCCAGCGGTGCTCCGCACATCACCTCCGCTGCCTGTGCTTCATCCACATAACGCGGCGATTTGCTGACAAAAATCAGGCCGCCGAAGGTGGCACCGGCGTCATAGGCGGCGCGGGCATCGTCCGCACGGGTCAGTCCGCAGACTTTGTGTTCGCCGTAAATCAGGCGGCGGATGGCAGTGTCCAGATCAGGCTGCGCCATAATGGCACTGCCGATCAGGAACCCGTCAGCATGGGGACGCAATTCGCGGATATGCTGATGCGTGGTAATGCCGGATTCACTGATAATAATGCGGTCAGCAGGGATGTGCGGGGCAAAATCCGCTGTCCGGCGGCGGTCAATGGAGAGGTCGCGCAAATCGCGGTTATTGATACCGATAACCTGTGCATCAAGGGTAATGGCGCGGTGCAGTTCCTCTTCCGTACTGACTTCCGTCAGCACCCCCATATTGAGGGAATGAGCCAGGGTCGCCAGTGAGTGATAATCCGCATCATTCAGGACAGAGAGCATCAGCAGAATCGCGTCTGCGCCATAGTGGCGGGCGAGATACACCTGATAAGCATCAATAATGAAATCTTTGCATAATACCGGCTGCGTGATCAGCGCGCGCACCTGCCGCAGATAGTCATGTTGTCCCTGAAAATATTTCTCGTCGGTCAGTACCGAGACTGCCGTGGCATACGGCGCATAAGCCGCTGCGATTTCACGGAGATTAAAATCCTGACGGATAAGTCCTTTCGACGGAGAGGCTTTTTTGCACTCCAGAATAAACGCGGTTTCTGCGCTGCGCAGAGCCTGATAAAAATTGCGGTCACTCAGCGGAAGATCATCCGCGAAACTCAGCAGCGGCTCCTGTTTCTTCCGCGCAACCAGGGAGATACGTTTATCATTCACAATCTGTTCTAATACGGTGCCTTTCATGGTTTATCCTCTCGCGGCCAGGGCGGTGACGCGCTCAAAGGCGTTACCACTGCGGATCATTGCCAGCGCATGCTGCGCATTATCCTGTAAGTCTTCGTTATCATTGAGTTTCATCAGCAGGGCGACATTGGCTGCCACGGCGTGACTCTGTGCGGCGGTGCCTTCTCCCTGTAATAACCGCGTCAGTAACTGACGGTTTTCTTCCGGGGTGCCGCCGCGCAGTTCCTGCATGTCATAACCCCGCAGGCCGAAATCGTCTGTGGTCAGGCGGTATTCGCGGATCTCGCCGTTATGCAGCTCAGCAACCTGTGTCGGCGCATGCAGGGAAACCTCATCCATCCCGCCGCTGTGCACCACGGCTGCACGCTGGTAGCCGAGGACTTTCAGCGTTTGTGCAACAGGGCGGATCAGCGCCGGGCTGTATACACCGATCAGGGCAACCGGCGGGCGGGCCGGGTTGATCAGCGGCCCGAGGACATTAAATAAGGTACGGGTTTTCAGCTGCTGACGCACCGGTGCGGCAAAACGGAAACCGTCATGATAGTGCGGGGCAAACAGAAAACAGACGCCGACATCATCCAGCGCGCTGCGGGACACATCCGCCGGGGTATCCAGCGCGATGCCGAAGGCATTCAGTAAATCGGAAGAACCGGTTTTACTCGAAACACTGCGGCTGCCGTGTTTGGCGACTTTTATTCCGCAGGCAGCTGCCACAAAAGCACTGGCTGTGGAGATATTGATGCTGTCGGAAGCATCGCCGCCGGTGCCGACAATATCACTGAAACGATAGTCCGGACGCGGGAAGGCGCGCGCGTTGTTCAGACAGGCCTGGGCAGCACCGGCAATTTCATCCGGCTGTTCGCCGCGCATTTTCATGCTGATCAGCGCTGCCGCCAGCTGAGTTTCACTCAATTCTCCCCGGATTATCGCGGAAAATAATTCCCGGCTTTCCGCCAGGGTCAGTGTTTCACCCCGGTAAAGTTTTTCAAATAATGTTTGCATCTCTCTGTTCCTTAATCTGTTTTTTTATCTGTTATTCAGGTTGAGTTATGCCTGTGCCCACGCCAGGGTATTGGCCAGCAGGGCTGCGCCGTCCGGAGTCAGGACGGATTCGGGATGAAACTGTAAGCCGCAGACTTTGTCCTGTTCATGGCGGACAGCCATGACAATGTTGTCGCTGGTGGCGCACACGGTCAGCGCTTCCGGGATGATTTCTGCTGCCAGTGAGTGATAGCGTGCCACTTTCATCGGGTTCGGCAGACCGGAAAACATAGATTGCTCATCGTGGTGCAACTGGCTGGCTTTACCGTGGAGCACGGCACCGGCGTGGCTGACTTTGCCGCCGTAGGCTTCAACAATCGCCTGATGACCGAGGCAAATACCGATTACCGGGTAACGCCCTCTGACACGGCTCAGTACTTCCGGCTGGCATCCGGCATCTGCTGGTTTTCCCGGACCCGGAGAGAGCACCAGCACCGGGTTTTTCATGGTTTCCAACGCGGAAAGAATAACGTCCGCCGGAACCCGGTTGCGGTAAATCACCACCTGATGCCCCTGAGCACGGAACTGATCGGCCAGGTTATAGGTAAAGGAATCGACATTATCGAGCAGTAAAATATCAGCCATCAGAATGTCTCCTCTGCATGATGGGCGCGGGTGATGGCGTGGATCACCGCGCGGGCCTTGTTGCGGTTTTCGTCGGCTTCCGCCTGCGGGTCGGAATCCAGTACCACGCCGCCGCCGGCCTGCACAGTGGCAATACCGTTTTCGACATAGGCGGAGCGGATCACAATGCAGGTATCAAAGGTGGTATCGCCGCGAAAATAACCCACCGCACCGCCGTAGCTGCCGCGACGGACTTTTTCGGCCTGTGCAATCAGTTCCATCGCACGGACTTTCGGTGCGCCGGTCAACGTGCCCATGTTCATACACGCCTGATAGGCATGAAAAATATCAAGATCATCACGTAATTCACCGGTGACACGGGATACCAGGTGCATCACAAACGCATAGCGATCCACTTTGGTCAGTTCCGCCACACTGCGGCTGCCGGGACGGCAGATACGGGCGAGGTCATTACGGGCCAGATCAACCAGCATAAAATGTTCGGCCAGCTCTTTCTGATCCGTACGCAGATCCAGTTCCAGGCGGCTGTCTTTATCCGCATCCACCGAACCGTCCGCTGACAGGCCGCGCGGGCGGGTACCGGCAATCGGGTAGATTTCAATCTGACGGGTTGCCGGGTCATATTTCAGCGCACTTTCCGGCGATGCGCCGAACAGGGTGAAATCCGCATCCTGCATAAAGAACAGGTACGGGCTCGGGTTACGGGTTTTCAGTTCACGGTAAGCCGCCATCGGCGACGGGCACGGTAACTGAAAACGGCGTGACGGCACGACCTGGAAAATATCACCCTGAACAATAGATTGTTTTAACTGATTAACGATAGTGCAAAAATCGGCATCTGAATGTGACGTTGTCACGCTGATACCCACCGGTGCAACAGTGCCCGATACGGTTACCGGCTGCGCCAGTGCGGTCAGTATCTGCTGATGCTGTTCTGCCAGGCGGGTTTGTTCTGTTGTATCCGTTGTAAAGGTCAACGTAATGAGTTCGCTGGTTTGCTGCTGGTGGTCAATCGTCAGCAGGGTTTCCGCCAGATAAAAACAGTAATCCGGACAGCGGTTGATGCGTTCAACCGGCGGCAGTGCCTCAAAGGCCGCAACCAGGTCGTAACTGAACAGTCCGCCGCAGAACAGCGCGTGACGGTCATCTGCCTGTGACGGCAGGTTCATCAGGGTGCGGAGCACATCAAAGACCGAGGTGGCGCGCAGGCGGGTATCTTCATCCGCATGGGCGGCGGGTGCAGTAAAATGCAGTGCCAGGGTGTTACCGCTGATAGTCCCGGCGGACAGGCGATCCTGCAGTACCGGCAGCAGCGCTGCGCCGTTTGCGGTCAGGGCTTCTGCGGTAACAGTGTGCCCGGTGCAGCGGATGCGCAGTGCGCTGTGCAGCACCAGCATGCTTTTTAAATTGGCTCTGGACGCGATTTCGGCGGATTCTAATAACAGCGTTGCAGGACGCTGTGCGCAAAGCGCGGTGAATACCGCCGCCGGGTCGGGCTGATAAGCCGGATAATCTGTCCGGATGTGTTGTGTGAAAATCGTTCTGTCCATGATTATTACCTTGCTATGTGAATTTTTTGCCATAAAAAAACCCGCCACGGGGGCGGGTTCTGTGCTTTGGTACAGCCGGTTAACTGACATGCACGCACAACCATTCCGCCCGACGGGAAAGATTGCGCCACCAACGATTGTTCAGTTTGTGCATGTTCATGGGATGTCCTCAGTATAAACAGTGATTACAGATAACTCGTTCTGCGTACTAGTTAACTAGATCGCGGTTGGTGTGTCAAGGCTTTTTATGGAATACTGTGCTGCCCGCAAAAAGGCGGGTGATGAAATATCATGAGGACACCTCAGACAAAGCGTTGTCAGAACAGAAGGGAGACGCGATGGAGCCGGAAACTACAGGTCTCGACCTGTCGTGCTATGATTTACACAGCCATACCACTGCGTCAGACGGCATGCTGACACCGGAGCAGTTACTGGACAGAGCCGTTGAGATGGGCGTGACCGTGCTGGCAATTACCGATCACGACACCACGGATGCACTTCCGGCGGCGCATCATTATCAGCAGGCAAATAATTTGCCGCTAAAAGTG
The DNA here is from genome assembly GCF_029835375.1 of Morganella sp. GD04133. Lineage (NCBI taxonomy): Bacteria > Pseudomonadati > Pseudomonadota > Gammaproteobacteria > Enterobacterales > Morganellaceae > Morganella > Morganella sp. GD04133. The sequence continues at coordinate 112,640 of NZ_JAODZS010000012.1, forward strand.
ATTAATGGTGTTGAAATATCAACACTTTGGGAACATCATGAGATCCATATTGTCGGGCTGAATATTGATATTACCCATCCGGCAATGACAGAATTACTGGCGCAGCAGTCAGCGCGACGCCGGGCACGCGGCATGCTTATCAGTGAACGGCTGGCAAAGGCCGGGATTGAAGGCACCTGGGAAGAGGCGAATGAAATGGCGCAGGGCGGAGAAGTCACCCGCGGACATTTCGCCCGGGTGTTGATTGCCCGTGGCGTGGAACCGACGATTCCGAAGGTGTTCAAACGCTATCTTGCCCGCAACAAAACCGGCTATGTGCCGCCGCAGTGGTGTGATATTCCTGACGCGGTGAAAGCGGTTCATGCCGCAGGCGGACAGGCGGTACTGGCACATCCCGGCCGCTATGGTTTATCCGCCAAGTGGCTTAAACGCCTGTGTGATTTTTTTAAACAGGCAGGCGGGGATGGCATGGAAGTGGCGCAGTGTCAGCAGGCGCCGGATGAGCGCCGGACACTGGCACAGTATGCAATAACTTACGAATTAAAAGCTTCCCAGGGATCCGATTTTCATCAGCCGTGTTCGTGGATAGAACTGGGCCGTAAATTGTGGTTACCGGGTGATGTGATACCAATCTGGCAGGATTGGTCATTGAAGGATTAACAGAGGAAACAACATGGGCCAGATGTTTTATATCCATCCGGATAACCCGCAGGCACGCCTGATCAATCAGAGCGTGGATATTTTTAACAAAGGCGGTGTGGTGATTTACCCGACCGATTCCGGCTATGCCATCGGCTGCCGTCTGGAAGATAAAGACGCATTACAGCGGATCTGCCGTCTGCGTCAGATAGACAGTAACCATAATTTTACCCTGATGTGCCGTGATTTATCGGATATCTCCACCTATGCGCATGTGGATAACACGGTATTCCGTTTGATCAAAAATAATACGCCGGGTAATTACACCTTTATTCTGCGGGCGACGAAAGAAGTACCGCGCCGTCTGATGAGTGAAAAACGCAAAACCATCGGTCTGCGTATTCCGTCGAATCCGATTGCCATGGATTTGCTTGCCGCTATGGGCGAACCGCTGATGTCAGCCAGTCTCATCCTGCCGGGCAATGATTTTGCGGAATCCGATCCGGAAGAAATTAATGATACCCTGGGCAAGCAGGTGGATCTGGTGATCCACGGCGGCTATATCGGTCAGCAACCGACAACGGTAATTGACCTGACTGACGACGTACCGGTTGTGGTGCGTGAAGGAACCGGAGATGTAACGCCGTTCCTGTGATTGCCGTGTGCGTCACATGTGTAAAATGCGTTAGCGCCGTGCATTAACCTGTGTATAATGCTGCGGTTGATTTTTATGACGCCTGTGAAGGCGACAGCAGAGGGTGCTCAATGAGCCAGAAAACAGAAAAGTTACAAAAGGTGTTGGCACATGCAGGGCATGGCTCACGCCGCGAGATTGAAAGTTACATCGAAGCGGGCCGTATCTCCATTGACGGTAAAACCGCCACACTGGGTGACCGTATCGATGTGAATACTAATGCCAAAATCCGCCTCGACGGCCGGGTTTTAGGCATCAAAGATGCACAGAAAAACCCGTGCCGTGTACTGGCGTATTACAAGCCGGAAGGGGAATTATGTACCCGCCACGACCCGGACGGCCGCCCGACGGTTTTCGATCGCCTGCCGCGTATTCAGGGAGCCCGCTGGATTGCGGTCGGCCGCCTGGATGTGAATACCAGTGGTCTGCTGCTGTTCACGACTGACGGGGAACTGGCAAACCGCCTGATGCACCCGAGCCGTGAAGTGGAGCGTGAATATGCGGTCCGCGTCTTCGGTGAAGTGGATGATGCCAAACGTAATCAGCTGCTCAAAGGTGTTCAGCTGGAAGATGGCCCGGCGTCATTCCGTTCGCTGAAATTCAAAGGCGGGGAAGGTATCAACCAGTGGTTTAATGTTTCTCTGACCGAAGGCCGCAACCGCGAAGTCCGCCGGATGTGGGAAGCGGTCGGTGTGCAGGTCAGCCGCCTGATCCGTGTCCGTTACGGCGATATCGATCTGCCGAAAGCGCTGCCGCGCGGCGGATGGGTGGAACTGAATCTGGAAAAAACCAACTATCTGCGTGCGTTGGTGGGACTGCCTGCGGAAACCACCACCAAGGTTTCTGTGGAAAGTGATAAACGCCGGATCAAAGCCAATCAGATCCGCCGTGCGGTAAAACGTCATTCACAAGTCGGCACTACCGCATCAAAACGTCATTCCGGGCGTCCGTCATCAACCCGTCAGGGAACCGGAAATACACAGAAACGCCGTACCGGTAAATAATAATCCGCGTAAAACCGGTATTTTCTGTTATTTCAGCCTGTCTTTGTTCTTATAAACGTTCTGTACCTGCGTACAGGGCGTTTTTTTGTGCAGAGGTCATGCAAATACCCGCAGTGTGGGTTAAAATAATCAAAACCGTATTTCCTGCCGGTGAATGACCGGAAAACAGAGAGATATCTGCGAGGAGATGATTATTGCGATAGCCAGATGCGGTCTGTTAACGCTCATCTTTCTGCTCCCGGGATGTGGTGACAAAACACAGCCCGGCACACCTGAACTGAGCCGGTATTACTACAGTAATATTACCGGGGATGATCTGTTTTTTACGGTAAACGGAAAAAGCTATCACCTTGCACACGGTGCGGAGGGCAGCGTTTATCTGCCGGCCGGCCTCAATAAGCTGGAAACACCGCAGGGACAGCAGATTTCCTTTATGGCTTATCCCGGAAACAGCGGCGGGATCCTCAATCCGTCCCGTGCCCGTTATTATTCCTATACCATTCATGACGGCGATACCCTTTATTCACCGCAATTTAATTCCCGGGTGAAAACATTTAAATTTGACGGTCATTATTATCAGGGGCCGTTACAAACAAGTAATGCCGACGTTATCGATAATAATCTGTTTAAATGCCGGTTTTCTTCCGATGTACCGGATATAAAAGCTGTGCTGGACAGATTTGTTGCCGGGGAAAAAGGAATGATGACAATCTGTATGAATGAAAATGAATTTCGCCGGTTCCTAGAATACAATCCGCGCGGTGTCAGTTTATTACCGGATAATACCGTGATCACCCCGGAACAGGATGCGGATACCGGTAATACTCTCCGCCTGCATGATATCCGGTTTCAGGATCCGGAATTGCGTGAGGGTGCTGAGAAAATCACGGATATTGTGACGGAGTTCCGGCATCAGACCGATGTGACAAAGAAATATGAAATATACAGCCGTTATCATACGGTATTAATGCGGATGGCTAATCGTTATCGTCAGATATTGCTGCAGAGCGATAAAGAGAACGGGACAGATAAAGAAGAGAGCCGGAAATTCAGTGAATTTATGCAGGAAACCGGTGAGATTTTCGGTGCCGGGATTTTACTGCTGCAAACGGATGATGCACTCCCGGCACACTGATATTACTGTTTTTTATTATTCCGCCGGTCCGGCTTTGCGGCCGGGCTGCGCATCATAGCTGATCCCGTTTTTACCGGCACTGTCGTCACACATCACATATAAATAAGTCGGCATAATATCCGCCGGGGTTTTCAGTTTTTCGGAAGCCTCATCCGGAAATGCCCCGGCGCGCATGGCAGTACGGGTACCGCCCGGATTAATACAGTTGACGCGCAGACCGGTCCCTTTATATTCCTCAGCCAGAACCTGCATCATGCCTTCAGTGGCAAATTTGGAGACGGCATAGGCACCCCATCCGGCACGGCCTTCGCGGCCGACACTTGATGATGTGAATACCAGTGAGCTTTGCGGGGATTTCAGCAACAGCGGTAACAGTGCCTGTGTCAGGATAAAGGTGCCGTTAACATTCACCTGCATCACCTCCTGCCATAACGGCACCGGCTGCTCTGTGACCGGGGCGACCACACCCAGAATACCGGCATTGTGCAGCACGCCGTCGAGGCGCGGAAAGTCCTGTGCCAGTGCGGCGGCGAACTGACGGCTTTGCGCTTCTGTCAGTGTCAGCAAATCCTGCTGATAAATGTGCGGTACTGACCCGTAACGCTGTGTTATCTCGTCACGGACGGTCTGTAATTTGGATTCTGTCCTGCCGGTCAGGATCAGTTCCGCGCCGTAGCGGGCATAGGTCAGGGCAGCTTCACGGCCGATCCCGTCACCGGCACCGGTGATCAGTATGATTTTATTTTTCAGTGCATCAGGGGAGGACGGCGAAAAGCGGGATACATCATTATTATGCATGGCAGATAACTCCGGAAAAGCGAATGGACGGGTATCACATACCGGGAAGGCGGTGAACCCGTTTTTATCATACCGTCCTCAGGGCGTGATTGCCATCAAGGGTTACAAAACTAGTTGAGCATTTATCAGATTTTTTAGTTAAAATAGCGCCATTCAATTTAACAGCATTAAGGTGTGCCGGTGGAGTTTCTCTCACAATACGGTTTATTTCTTGCGGAAACCGTAACTATTGTTCTGGCAATCATTGCCATTGTCGTGTTCTTTGTCATGCTCAGCATTCGTAAAGGGCAGTCTCTGGGTAAATTACGTCTGACGGATCTGGGTGAAAATTACCGTGACAGACAGCGTGAAATGCAACATGCCCGCATGAGCGAAGCAGAGCAGAAAGTCTGGAATAAAGCATTTAAAAAACAACAAAAAAACGAAGATAAAAAAGACAAAAGCAACGCCAAAAACGGGCAGACCCGTCTGCGCAAATCCTGCATTTATGTGATCGATTTTAAAGGCAGCCTGGATGCACACGAAGTGGAATCGCTGCGTGAAGAAATCACCATTATTCTGTCTGTGGCTGAACCGGGTCTGGATGAAGTGCTGGTGCGTCTGGAAAGCCCGGGCGGACTGGTGCATGCCTACGGTCTGGCCGCCGCTCAGCTGACCCGTCTGCGTGAGAAAAATATCCGTATCACCATTGCGGTGGATAAAGTCGCGGCCAGCGGGGGTTATATGATGGCGTGTGTGGCGGATAAAATTGTGGCTGCGCCGTTTGCGATTATCGGCTCGATTGGTGTGGTGGCACAGGTGCCTAACATCCATCGTCTGCTGAAGAAAAATGATATTGATGTGGAAATGCATACGGCTGGTCAATATAAACGCACGCTGACATTCATCGGGCAAAATACCGATGAAGGCCGTGAGAAATTCCAGCAGGAGCTGGATGAAACGCACGTTCTGTTCAAAAACTTTGTTTCTCAGAACCGTCCGTCTCTGGACATTGATAAAGTGGCAACCGGTGAACACTGGTACGGTACTCAGGCAAAAGCGCTGGGGTTGGTTGATGATCTGGCAGTCAGTGATGATTTAATTGTTGCCGCAATCCCTGACCACGAAGTCATTCAGGTGCGTTATTTCCGCCGTAAGCGTCTTATCGATAAAATCACCCAGAGTGTGATGATGAGTGCTGACCGCCTTATTCTCCGCTGGTGGCAGCGCGGGAATGGCCCGGTCGGGAAATAACCGTCGCAATATAAATAACGGCAGCCCGGGCTGCCGTTATTCTTTGCGGATTATTATTATCCTGCCGGTGATGATTCCGGCATCCGCCGGTTAATCCGCCAGATGATATTGTTCTGACAGAACGTGAGCAAGATGTTTAAACATATTAAAGACGGCTGCACTTTTGAGTGTCGGCAGGCCCTGGTCGTCTAAAAAGTATTCACCTTTAAAAACCAATACGCCGGATTTCTGTTCAACATCATCAGCCTGCATACCTTCCAGAAAATCTTCATGTTCCTGTATGATTTTATTGGCTTTTTCTAATAACTCTTGTTTGCTGATGGCGATGGTTTCTTTTTGCATTCTGTGAACTCCTTTGAAAAATAATTTGTTGCGCATCACTATTTATCAGGTAGAGTGTGAACTTTTCAAGAGCCCCGCAACGTGGCGGGAAGACTATTTGCGTAATACACTCCGGTGACGGCGATATTAAAAATACATCATTTCCTGACAGATGTTTTGAGTTGAAACAAAGCATTAGTATAAAAAGAGTTGATCTATTACGAAAGTGCCTCAATATAAAAGGCAGTGTATTTAACGCAAAAATTGGCGTTTTTATAATCGCCCCGAAAATTTAGGTAATGATAATTATGGGTAAAGCTCTTGTCATCGTGGAGTCCCCGGCAAAAGCCAAAACGATTAACAAGTATCTCGGCAAAGACTACGTGGTGAAATCCAGCGTCGGTCATATCCGGGATCTGCCGACGAGTGGTTCAGCGAGCCGTAAACCCGCTGCTGCAGGCGATAAAACGAAAAAAGTTAAAAAAGACGAACGCACAGCGCTGGTCAGCCGGATGGGCGTTGACCCGTACCACGGCTGGGAAGCGGATTATCAGATTCTGCCGGGCAAAGAAAAGGTTGTGTCTGAATTACAGCATCTGGCTGCCGATGCATCACACATCTATCTCGCAACGGACCTTGACCGCGAAGGGGAAGCCATTGCATGGCACCTGCGGGAAGTGATCGGCGGTGATGACAGCCGTTTCAGCCGGGTGGTGTTTAACGAAATCACCAAAAATGCGATAAGCCAGGCATTTGAACAGCCGGGCGAACTGAATATTGACCGGGTGAATGCCCAGCAGGCGCGCCGCTTTATGGATCGCGTGGTGGGTTACATGGTTTCTCCGCTGCTGTGGAAGAAAATTGCCCGTGGTTTATCCGCCGGTCGTGTGCAGTCTGTCGCGGTGCGTCTGATTGTTGAACGTGAACGTGAAATTAAAGCGTTTGTGCCGGAAGAGTACTGGCAGATCCATGCACTGTTGTCTGATAAAAAAGATCAGCTGCGCATGGAAGTCGTACAGGAAAACGGAAAAACGTTCAAAGCAGTTAATGAAAAACAGGCGCATGCTGCTGTCAGCAAGTTACAGGCCGCCACGTTTAAAATTATTGACCGCGAAGATCGCCCGACCTCCAGCAAGCCGGGGGCGCCGTTTATTACCTCCACGCTCCAGCAGGCCGCCAGTACACGCCTGAGCTTTGGTGTGAAGAAAACCATGATGATGGCACAGCGTCTCTATGAGGCCGGTCACATCACCTATATGCGTACCGATTCCACCAACCTGAGCCAGGATGCCATTACGATGGCGCGTGACTATATTACTGAGAATTTCGGTAATAAATATTTGCCTGCCTCAGCGAATCTGTACAGCAACAAAGAGAATTCCCAGGAAGCGCACGAAGCTATCCGTCCGTCTGATATCGCTGTTACGGAAGAGATGCTCAAGGATATGGAGCCGGATGCGCGCCGTCTGTATCAGCTGATCTGGCGTCAGTTTGTCGCGTGTCAGATGACACCGGCAAAATACGATTCCACCACACTGATCGCGGAAGCGGGTGACTTTATACTGAAAGCTAAAGGACGCACACTGCGTTTCGATGGCTGGACCAAAGTGATGCCTGCACTGCGTAAGAATGATGATGATAATACGCTGCCTGCGATTGCGCCGGGTACAGTCATGACGCGCGAAGCGATTGAACCTGTACAGCACTTTACCAAGCCGCCTGCACGTTTCAGTGAGGCATCGCTGGTCAAAGAGCTGGAAAAACGCGGTATTGGTCGTCCGTCCACTTATGCGTCAATTATTTCCACTATTCAGGATCGCGGTTATGTGAAAGTGGAAAACCGCCGTTTCTATGCCGAGAAAATGGGTGAAATTGTCACCGATCGCCTCGAAGAAACCTTTGCGGAACTGATGAACTACGACTTTACCGCGCGGATGGAAAATCAGCTTGACCATATCGCTAACAATGAAGCGAAATGGAAATCCGTGCTGGATGAATTCTTTGCCGATTTCAGCAAGCAGCTGGATAACGCGGGCAAAGATCCGGAAGAAGGCGGCATGCGGACGAACCCGATGGTTATCACCTCGATCATCTGTCCGACCTGTTCCCGTCCGATGGGGATCCGTACCGCCTCCACCGGGGTATTCCTGGGCTGTTCCGGTTATGCGCTGCCGCCGAAAGAACGCTGCAAGCAGACTATCAACCTGATCCCGGAACACGAAATCCTCAATATCCTTGAAGGGGATGATGCGGAAACCAACGCACTGCGTGCCCGCCGCCGCTGCCCGAAATGCGGCACGGCGATGGACAGCTACCTGATTGACACCGGCCGTAAACTGCATGTCTGCGGTAACAACCCGGAATGTGAAGGGTACGAAGTTGAAGAGGGCGAATTCCGCATTAAAGGGTATGACGGCCCGGTCGTTGAGTGTGAAAAATGCGGCTCTGAGATGCACCTGAAAATGGGACGTTTCGGTAAATATATGGGCTGCACTAACGATGAGTGTAAAAACACCCGTAAAATTCTGCGTAACGGCGAAGTGGCTCCGCCGAAAGAAGATCCGGTACCGTTACCGGAGCTGCCGTGCGAGAAGTCAGATGCGTACTTTGTACTGCGTGATGGTGCAGCGGGGATTTTCCTGGCGGCACATAACTTCCCGAAATCACGGGAAACCCGCGCACCGCAGGTGGCAGAACTGGTTCGCTTTAAAGATCGTCTGTCTGAGAAAATGCGTTATCTGGCGGAAGCGCCGGTGGCAGATCCGGACGGTAACCCGACCACGGTCCGCTGGAGCCGCAAAACCAAACAGCAGTATGTGGCATCTGATAAAGACGGCAAAGCAACCGGCTGGTCTGCATTCTATATCGACGGTAAATGGGTTGAAAAATCCAAATAATTTGTCGTTATAATATCGGCGGTAAGGTAACAGTAAAAACCGGTCAGG